>JALYLU010000030.1:0-12711 GCA_030774075.1 Actinomycetota bacterium
GGTGTGTGGAAGAGCCAGAGCGACATGATGCGGAGCGCGAACCAGTCGTTGTTTGCGACGTGGAGCGCGGCGAGCTCGTGCGCCGACGTCTGATTGCGTTTGGTGACCATCTCCATCTTGATGGCCGGCGCGCCGGGAAACTCGACCTCGACGTTGCCCGCTCCGGGCAAACGCTCCGATGTGAACCGGACGGCGGCACCGCCGACGGAGACGTCGACGAGCACCGCGGGGGCACCGTCGACGAGGACGATGGCGTCGGACGCGACGCGATGGGCGTTGCGTCGCGAGGAGGCGTACTCCAGCGCACGTATGCGCCGGATGCCTCCGAGCAGCGCGGCCCCGACGAGCACCAGCCACGCGCCCGAAGCGACGGTTGACTTGGTGCTGGTGAGCCAGGGCACCCAGCCGGCGAGGCCGGCCCCGGCGTAGGCCAGCACGGCGGCGTTGATCGCGGTCAGCGCGACCAGGATGCGGGGCGGGTGTCCGCGGTGGCGGTCGTCGGCGCCGCCCTTCGGTGTGACCTCGAAGCTGAGGGCCCGGCGCGACAGCACCCACCAGAGGCATGCCATGCCGACGGGCACACGGAACACGCGCAGCGCGAACGCGGTCGGCCAGCTGATCTGGCCGCGCATCAGGCGGCGTGAGCCCCAAAGCCGGAGGCTGAACATGGCGACGAACGCGGCTGCGAACGTCGCGGGTCGCGCGGTCGAAGTTTCCGCTCCGGTCGCGAGCACCGCGATAGGCACCGCGAACGCAACGAGCGTGGCGATGCCTTCGAGCCACCACAGCGTGCTGTTCAGGTACTCCCAGAACGTACGCCACGACATCCAGCGCTTCGCGGCCCACAGCCGTTCGTGCGTCAGGATCTGCATCGCGCCCATGCCCCAGCGTCGGCGCTGCAGCAGGTACTGCTCCGGAGTCGCGGGCGCGAGGCCGACCGCGAGGGTCTGGTGGTGATACGCCGTCTTCCATCCCGCCCGGATGAGCTTGATGGTGGTGTGCATGTCCTCGGTGATCGTCTCGGTCGCGACGCCGCCGATCTCGCGCAGCGCCTTGACCCGGAGCAGTGCCGTCGAGCCGCACCAGAAGGGGCCGACGCCCGCGTGCTGTCGCGCCGGCATCAAGACGTTGAAGAAGAGGCCCTGCTCGCCGCTGTTGCCGTCGTCGTCGTACGCGCCCGCGTTGTAGAACGCCTGCGGTCCCTGCACGAGCGCGAGCTCGTCGTCGGCGAACCAGCCGAGCGTGGCCGTGAGAAAGTTCGGGAGCGGAACATGATCGCAATCGAGGACGGCGATGATGTCGGCTCCGCCGATGTGAGCCTCGTCGTCCGCCACGAGCAGGTCGAGCGCGTGGTTGAGGTTGCCGGCCTTGGCATGATCGTGGACGGGCCGGCTCACGTAGCGCGCCCCGAAGGCCTCGCACATCTCCGCGACCCACGGCCGATCACCGTCGTCGAGCACCCACGTCTCGTGCGAAGGCTGGAGCGCGCACGCGGCAGCCACGGTGGGAGCGATGACTTCGACCGGCTCGTTGTACGTCGGGATCAAGACTGCGACGCGCATGCCGTTCGGCGCCTGCTTCACGGGCACGGGAGCGACGGTGTCGATGCTCCACAGCGTCACCGTCTTCACGATCAGACCGAGCAGCGGCAACGCCTCGAACGCGATGAGCGTCCAGGCGACGTGCCGGTCGTAGCTATTCGCCGGCAGCGTCCACCCGATCCGCCAGCACAGGTATACCGCCAGCGCGACGACCGCCGCGACCCCGCCGGTGCGAGCCATCAGGCGCGAACGCGCCGGTTCGGGCCCGGGCGCGTCGAGCTGCGCGACCCACGACGCGAGGGCGTCGTGGCCCTCTTCGGCGCCGCGCCACGCCTCGAAGCGCGACTCGTCCATCCACGTGCTCGCCTTGTCGGTGCGCACCCAGTCTCCCTAGCTCGAGATCAATTGATCCTCGGCGCTCGGGAGCCGGTCCTTGAGGTGCGCCGAAGCAACGCACCGCCCGCGACCCACCAGACCCACGCCCAGTACCCAAGTCGCGACCGCCGACCCGACCTCGGGGGACGAGCTGTCCGCCTCTCCACTCGTCAAGAGCGGAGGCATCGCGGAGAGCCATTCTGAACGCGAGGTGACAGTGACGGGTTAGCCGAAAGCCTTTACGATCATCAGTCGATCTTGGGCAACTGCCAAGAACTCGACGCGTACAGAGGTATCCAGCTCAACCGTTGCGACGGGTCTGCTTCAGCTCCTCGGCCAAGGCTTCGGGAGTCGGTTGGTTACGAATCCGCTCGTCCATTGACCCGTCGGCGATCGACTTATGCGCCTCCGTGATCCACCGCTCCGTCGCAGGGTCGATCCTCAACCGCCAGGTTTCCAACCGCGACTGGAGACCGTCGAACAGCCGCGAGCCGTACTGTCGGCTCGCGGCCACGATCGCGTCCGCCAGTTCGATCCACGGAAGTAGACGCGATCGCGCAGGACGCGGCGTGCGATGCTTGTCCAGCGTGCGGAACGGCGTTGCCATCACATCGCTTCTTTGCTTCGCGGGGCGCGAGCGACCTTCCTGGGCACGAGCGGAAACCTCTCCTCGGCGTCACGAGCCGAGTCCTGCACGTCAAGTGACTAGACAACGTTACCGCGCTAACACCCGTTCGAGCAGACGTTGTGCGTGTCGACGAGGCGACGTCGGACCGCGTTCGAAGGTCGTCGTGAGCCGCGTCAGCGGTTGCCTAGCCGGCGCGTACGGGAATCCCCGACGACTCGAGTCGCAGCCGGTACAGGCGCCACGCCACCGCGACGGCGAACGCCACGATGCCCGCGGCGACCGCGAGGTCGGCCACGTTGACGATGGCCCACGGCGTCACCAGGAAGTCACGGGCGGCGCCGAAGCGAATCCGGTCCAGGGCGTTGCCGAACATCCCGCCGACGATGAGCGCGGGCGCGATGGGCGACACCCCGAGCGCGACCGCGGGCCGGGCGACGAACGCGAGGAAGGCCACCAGGACGACGATGGTTCCGGCGATCAGGGCCGCGGTGGGGCCACCGACCACGCCGAGCGCGTAGGAGGGATTGTGGGCGGCCAGGCCGGCCCGCGTCGCCGCCGCCTTCGTGAGCTGGTCGTCGAGCACAATCGCCGCGACCACTGGGACTGACACGAATATCCAGTTTCTGTCCATCGCTATCCAGATCGACAAGCTCCACGGTCGACCTGAGCCTCCCCGGCGACCTCCGAAAACTCCGAGCGAAAGGCTGAGGGAACCCTCCGGATTGCTCGTTTCGGGGCAGTCCACGACCGATAAGTTCGCGGGATGCAAATTCACGCGGCTCTGCAATCCGCCCTCCAGGCAGTCGTCTCGGTGGTCGGTACCGATCTCGTGCTGACGATCGGCTCGCGTCCCATGATCCGCCTCGACGGGTTGATCCACGAGGTCCCCGACGAGCCGATCATCGACGAGTTGTTGATGGACCAGTACCTCGCCGACCTGCTCGACGGCGACCAACGTGAGGATCTCGAGCGCAATCGCGACGAGGACTTCGCGTTCTCGTACGGCATCTATCGCTTCCGCGGCAACGTGTTCTACCAACGCGGGTTGCCGGCCGTAGCCCTGCGCTTGATCCAGAGCACGATCCCGTCGTTCGACGAGATCGGTCTGCCGCCCTCGGTGCGCGATCTCATCACGCTCAAGCAGGGCCTCATCTTGTTCTGCGGCCCGACGGGCTCCGGTAAGTCGACGACGATGGCCACGTTGACCGACGCGATCAACGCGACCCGTCGTTGTCACATCCTCACGATCGAAGACCCGATCGAATACCTACACGAGAACAAAGCCGCGGTGGTGCACCAGCGCGAGGTGGGCATCGATGCACAGTCGTTCGAGCGTGCGCTTCGTGCTGCGCTGCGCGAGGACCCCGACGTCGTGCTCGTCGGCGAGATGCGCGATCCGGAAAGCATCGCGATCACGCTGACACTCGCCGAGACGGGGCACCTCGTCATCTCGTCGCTGCACACGAACGACGCGTCCCAGACGCTCGATCGCATCGTCGACGTGTTCCCGGGCGAGCGGCAGGGCCAAATTCGTCAGCAGCTCGCGGCCACGATGTCGGCCGTCATCGCGCAGCGCCTCGTACCTCGGGTGGGCGCAGGCCTCATCGCCGCGTACGAGGTGCTTCTCGGTACCCAGCCGGTGACGAACCTGGTCCGTGAGGGGAAGTCGAATCAGTTGCGCAACGCGATGCAGATCGCGCTGGCCGCCGGCCACAAGACGCTCGAGATGTCGCTCAACGAGCTCGTCGCCGCGGGCGTCATCACGCACGAAACCGCCGTTGCCACCGCGTTCGTCCCGCACGAGATCGCAGGCGCCAACATCCTCTCGCCGCTGATGGCGCAGCCGCTTTAGCGCGACGCGCTCCGTAGGGAGGTGCCGCAATTGCGGCGCGTCAATACGCGTCGAGGAACGCAGCGATCTGAGAGCGCTCGTCATCAGTTGCGTCGGTGTAAGGGACGCGGGCGCGCACAATCGCAGCCTGAACATGGCCCGAGGCGAGCAGGGCCCGGCAGAACGCTATGTCCTTGGGAGGGCCGGCAAGCAGCTTCGACGCGCAGAGCCTCGACGCGCATGACGGTGCTCCAGTTGGCCAATTCTCATCGAATCGTCCGGATGAGCTCGCGCCTCTGTGCGTCGGTGACCACGCCGGCGAAGGGCGTGACATTACGCAGGTCACGCGCACGGTGGTCCAGCGAGGTCAGCGTGGCGAGAAGCCGCTCTACCGGTCCCTCGAGCAGTCGCTCCCATTCGGCGAGATACGTGGTCGCGGCGTGGTCCTTGTTCGCAAGACGCATGGTGTCGAGGTTCCGCAGGGCGCGAGCCCGGACACGTGCTTCGTCCGTGAGCAGCCGCTTGGCAACCAAATAGTGAATCGCGAGGCTGACGCGGTCCTTTCGAGTCAAGGGTGAGATCGTCGAGCTCAGAGCGTCGAGATGAGTCGCAAGGTCCTCAGCCCGGACCCGTCGATGGGTACCGATCCTGCGGTGGGGAAGCAGCCCGCGGTCGCAGAGGTCGGCCAGGTGCTGCCGTGAAACCCCCAACAGCCGGGCGGCCTGGGTGGTAGTGAGCTCCACGTCCGGGTTGGTGATCGTCGGCGCGGCGCGGGAAGTCATCGCCGCCAGCTTATCGAGCTAAACGCGACAAACGCGACGGTACACGCTGCACGACGAACCCGCCGCCGGACCTGGCGTGCTGGTCGCACAACGGCAATCGGGGCGGTGCTCGGCATCGGAGCCCGGACGCGAAAAGACCCCCGAGGGAGTCATGAGGTCCCGGGGGTCTTTTACGCAACTGGGTAAGGAGAAGGTAGACCTGCCGGCGCTGGAATGCTGCGTTCGCGGCGTTGGATTCACCTCAACGCTCCGTGTCGGGCGTTGGTATCGACTCAACATTTGGGCCGGTTCGCGGCTCTTGCCCCGGACGCTGGCTCCTGAACAGCGCGACCGCCTCGTCGCGGTTGCGCACCGAGAGCTTGCGGTTCAGCGCCAAGATGTGCGACCGGACGGTCACGGGCGCGACGAACAGGGCCGAAGCGATGGCGGTCGTCGACTCGCCCTGGTCGAGTAGCTGCAGGATCATCCACTCGCGCTCGGTGAGCGACACCGACGTGCCCGTCCCGATGCGAATGTGCAGGTCGCGTGACCGCCGGATCTCTCGCAGGACCGTCGGGGCAACGGCCGGAGCGATCACGGCCGCGCCCTCGTGTACCGCGCGCACCGCGTCGACGATCTCCTCCGGCGTCGCGCCCTTGAGCACGTAGCCCTGCGCGCCGGCTTGGAGCGCGTCGAGAACGTCGTCGGAGTCGGCCGAGACGGTGAGCATCAGGATCCGCGTGTCCGGCAGCGTGGCCGCAATGCGGCGCGCCGCCGCGATCCCGTCGCCCGGCATGCGAATGTCGAGCAGAGCAACGTCGGGGCGGTGCTCCGCCGCTCGCTCGACGGCGGCGTCGCCGGTGGCGGCCTGCGCGCACACGTCGAAGCCCGCTTCTTCCAAAAGCTCGGCAACCATGGCGCGGAGCTGCGCGTGGTCGTCGGCGATCAGCACGCGAATGGTCATGCGACGTCGACCCGGATCAGGGTGCCGCGGCCGGGCGCGGTCGTCAACGTGAAGAAACCGCCGATCGCTTCCGCGCGCTCTCGCATACTCGTCAAACCGAAACCGGCACCGGCGTGGTTCGCGTCGAAACCGTCGCCGTCGTCGCGGACGTAGAGAACAATCCCATCGCTGAGGTCGAGGCTCACGGTGACGCCCGAGGCGTGTGCGTGGCGGCCGGCGTTGGTGATCGCTTCGCGAACGATGCGCAACAGCGCCTCGATCGCGTCGGCCGGGAGTTGGAGCACAGAAGGCAGCGCGAGAACCAGCTCGATATTGAACCGGTGCGCGGCATCGCGTGCCGTCATCGCGATCTGCTCGCTCGCGTTCCCGGCGCCGGCGAGGGTGGAGATGACGAGTCGCGACTCGTCGAGCGCATGTTGCGCGGCGTCGGCGAGCCGGCGCGCGTCCCGTCCGGTCGGGGCGCGTTCGATCCGGCGAGCCATGGTCGCAATGTACGCGAGCTCCTGGGCCACACCGTCGTGCAGGTCGCGGGCAACGCGGCGCCGCTCCTCCAGTGCGACGCTTTGCCTCCCGTACCGGCTGATCTCGCGCGCCGCTCCTACGAGGAGCAACAAGACCGCGGCCAGCCGCAGGATGTCGCCGACGTAGATCCAGTCCGAGAAGATCGACGGGAACGCGAGGTAGTCGACACTCGCCATCGCGAAGAGCAGAGATGCGGAGGCGAGCCAGGTCGTGAGGTCGTCGCCTTCGGTCCGGCGCCGGCTGAAGCCCCACCCCGCCGCGGTGTAGGCGACTGCAACCAGACCCTGGGCGACGAGGAGCAACGACGGCCCGACGAACAGCGGTTTGGAAGCAATCCTCGGGGAGACCGCGAGCTCGTCCGACCACGGAAGCCGGGTCGACGCGAAGGCGACCACGGCCATCAGCGACACGAACGCGATCGCCAGGCCCATCACGAATTTCGGGACGGAATCGCTGCCTTGGATCCGGATATCGGGGGTCAGTGCCGCGGCCGCGAACAGGAGCGCGACGTCGAGCCGGCCGATCATCGTTGTCCAGACTTCGGCCCGGCCGAGGGGCACAGCCACGAACCCCTGCGTGATCGCGGCG
Organism: Actinomycetota bacterium; assembly: GCA_030774075.1. Taxonomy (GTDB): domain Bacteria; phylum Actinomycetota; class Acidimicrobiia; order IMCC26256; family PALSA-610; genus PALSA-610. The sequence goes on from JALYLU010000030.1 coordinate 7,211, forward strand.
AAGAGGTTGACGAACCCGCCGAAGCCGAGTGCGAAGACGAGCATGTAATCGCGCTGGCGGCCGAGTGCTTGCGCGCGGCTGTAAACGAGATAGGCAAGCAGCAACGAGACCAGGCCGATCGTCGTATCGATGATGGCATGCATCCGCGGCAGGTGGTACGCCAGGTGCACCCATGAGCTCTTGAACGACGCCGCGGTGAGGACCGACCCGAGAACCAGCACGGTGATCGGCACCAGCTGCGAGGCGCGGGGCCGCTCGAGCCGCCGCGGGCGCACCTGGGCATCGGGATGGACCCGATGCACCGTCTCCGGGCCAAGCTCTTCGGCCGCCATCACCCTATTCTCGCCCAACCGGGAGCACCCGGATGAACGGCGCCTTCGCTCCGGACATTGTGACTGGCTCGCGACGGCACTCTCGCGATGACAATATGCAGCGTGCAGGTGCTGAGTTGCTGAGGCGCACCCGCTTGGCGGGTGCAAGGGGAGCCCGCGGACGTGTGGACCATATGGAGTCCGCGGTTCGGGCCAACGACGAAGCGCCGTTGACCGACTCGGTGCATTCGCGGTCCCACTCTCCCTGCCGAGCGTGGGACTCCGCGCTGCCCCGCTGGTTCACCGTGGCCTTGACGGGTGCGCTCGTCTTCGTCGGAACCGCAGGACTCAGCGGGATCGCGTTGCTCATGGTCCACGGTTACCAACCCCTGGCGGTGTTCGGACTCGCGACCAGCGCTGGGGTCGGCAGCGCCGTCGTCGTCGCGAGGACGTCGGAGCGCAACTCTGCGGCGTCGCGCGGTCCCGTGATCGCGGCGGTAGGCGTGGCGTTGATCTTCTTCGCGATCACCGGCGTCCGTCATTCGGAGCATCTCCTCACTGACCGCGACCCGGGCGTTTACATGAACACGGGGCGGTCGATCGCGGGCCGCCACACCCTGACGCCGGTCGTTCGCTCCGGCCCGTTCGACGACTTGAAGTTCGTCGTGTCGTCCCAGGGTTTCTTTCAGGCGTCCGGCAAGCAGGAGTCGTGGTTCCTGCCGATGCTGCCGGTGCTGCTCGCGCTCGGTTGGTCAGCCGGCGGCTACACAGGATTGTTCGCCGTCGGGCCGCTGCTCGGCGCGCTCGGGTTGCTCGTCTGCTACGCATTGGCCGCGCGGCTCGTCGGTCCCCGCTGGGCTCTTCTCGTGCCGGCACTGCTCGCGGTCAATCCACTGCAAACCTGGTTCGCGCGCGACGCGTATTCGGAGCTGGTCGTACAAGTCGTCGCGCTCGGCGGAATCTGGCTGTACCTGGAGGCCCGCGCAGTCGTGTCCCCCAGAATTGCCGCCATCTCCGGCGCGCTCATTGCGACCAGTGTGTTAGCGAGGTTCGACGCGCTCGCCATCGTCGCGTGCCTCGTTGGATTCGCAGCGCTCGAATGGACCCGGTGCGATGACGCAGAACGTCCCCAGGTGATGCGGCGAGTTGTGGCCGCATTCGGCCTCGTACTGCTGGCCGCGACGCTCTATTTCAGCGTGATGACCTACTCCACCTCCCGGAGTTATCTCGACTGGCATGGCACCAGCACTCGGCCCCTGCACTTGATGCTGCTCGCGTCCATTGTGCTCGCGACGGTTTGGATCGCTGCGAACCGGCTCCACCCGGGCTTCGGCCGGAGACTCGCGCAAGCGCGCTTGCCGTTCGCGATTGGCTGCGCGTTCGTAATGGCCGCCTGCGTTTGGGCGTACGTCTGGCGGCCGAGTGATCCCGCCGCCGCCTTTCCCGTGAGCAGCATCATGACCGCAGTGCCAAACCATCAGGCGTGGTCGAGCGCGCATTGGACCTGGTCAATGCGGTGGTTCGTCGATTGGTTCGGAATCTCGGCGGTCGTCCTCGGTGTGCTCGGCTTTCTGAGCCTGAGTCGACGCGCCCTTCGTGGCAGCGTTGCCGCGACCGTCGTAGTCGTCGTCGCAGTGCCGCTCGCGATTCTCTACCTGTGGAGACCGAGCGTTGCGCCGGACCAACCTTGGGCGATGCGGCGCTATCTGCCGGTTGTGATCCCCGGCCTCGTTATCGCGGTCGTGATCGCGTTACACGGCCTGACGGGCTTTGCTCGTCGCTTCCGCGAGCGTCGACGACGAATGCCGGCCTATCTCGCGATCGTCGCGTTGGCTCTCGCGGTATTCACGCAGAGCGCCGTAGCCGCGGTTCCGCTCGTCGGCGCGCGCGCGCAACACGGCGCCCTCACAGCAGTGAAGAAAGTCTGCAACGAGCTGCCAAGCGACGCTGCGGTGCTGGTATATCCAGCGAGTTTTCTCGACAACGAGATGGCCCAGACGATCCGCGGCTTCTGTGAGGTGCCGACGGCCGCGGCGCCAACAGAACCGGACCTCGACATCGCATCCCTCGCCCGCGCCTGGAGCAACGCGGGACGCGGTCTCTACATCCTCACCGCATCTCCTGAGAAGCTCGTCAACGCGACCGCGAGCGACGCGGTAGTCCTCCACCTCGAGATCGACGACCGGTACGACCCGCAGTACACGTACCGCGTCCGACCCGAACGGTACGAGCAACAGCCGCGCCAATTTTGGCTGCTTCGTGTGGCTGCGACATCGAAAGCACCTTGAGTGACCGGCGTGGAGCAGTTTCGAGCCGCCGGTAAATCGCGTCGCCGGAGCGGTGAACCGCCGTGCCGCCATGCTGTCTGCGGTGGTGCCGCAGCCGTTACTGCGGCACCACCGATCAGTTGGTCGTCAGGGTGTAATCGTCAGGGTGTACGTGCGGCTCGCGCTCGCCCCGGCCGAGTCGGTGACGGTGATCGTGACGCTGAATGTCCCCGTCTGGCTCGTCTTTCCGGAGATGACACCGGTATTCGCAATCGTCAGGCCGTTCGGCAGGGTGCCATTGTCCGACCACGTGTACGGAGTGGTACCACCCGTGGCGGAGACCGTCGCGTTGTACGCGACGCCCTTCGCACCGTTTGGCAGTGACGCCGTTGTGATCGAAGGCGCCGCGTTGATCGTCACCGAATAGACGCGTGTCGCGGTCGCACCGGCCGCGTCCGTCAGTGTGACCGTCACCGACGAGGTGCCTGTCGCGCTGGGCGTACCCGAGATGACGCCTGTACCTCCGTTGATCGTCAGACCCGCAGGCAATCCTGTTGCAGACCACGCGTACGGCGTCGTGCCGCCGGTCGCGGTCACCGCCGTGTTCGGGTACGCACGGTTGACCGTCCACGCGGGCAATGTTGCGGGACCAGTGATCGATGGCGCCGCTTTGATGATCAGCGAATATATCTTCGTACCCGTCGCTCCGACCGAATCGGTGACGGTGACAGTCACGGAGAACGTTCCCGTCGCGGTTGGCGTGCCCGAGATCACGCCGGTACTCCCATCGATCGTCAAACCCGCCGGGAGCGCCGTCGCCGACCACGCATACGGCGTCGTGCCGCCGGTCGCGGTCACCGCCGTGTTCGGGTACGCACGGTTGATCGTCCACGCGGGCAAGGTTGCGGGGCCACTGACCACGGGCGCGCTGGTGATCGTCAGCTGGTACGGCTGCGTCGCAATGGCGCCACCGGCATCGGTCACCTTGACCGTCACCGAGAACGTTCCCACCGCGTTCGTTGTGCCGGAAATCACGCCCGAGCCCCCGTTGATCGACAGGCCGGCCGGGAGTCCCGTCGCCGTCCACGCATACGGCGTCGTGCCGCCCGTCGCGGTCACCGTCGTGTTGGGATAGGCACGGCCGGCCGTCCACGCGGGCAATGTCGCGGGGCCGCTGATCGCGGGTCCGGTGCCGATCGTCACCGGGTAGGCCTGAGTCGCGGTCGCGCCCGCCGTGTCGGTGACGGTGACGGTGACGGTGAATGAGCCGGTCGCGGTCGGCGTGCCCGAGATCTGGCCGCTGCTTGCGTTCATCGTCAAGCCCGCGGGCAGCCCGCTGGCCGCCCAGCTATACGGCGTCGTGCCGTTCGCGGCCGACACGGTCGCGTTGTATGCAAGGCCCTGCTGGCCGTTGGGCAGCGACGCGGTTGTGATGTTTGGTGCAAGGTGGATCGTCAGCGAGTACGTGCGGGTCGCGGTCGCACCGGCGGCGTCGGTCATGGTGACCACCACCGACGAGGTGCCGGTCGCGGTAGGCGTGCCCGAGATGACGCCCGTGCCCGCGTTGATGCTCAAACCCGCCTGGAGCCCGGTCGCCGACCAGGCATACGGGTTCGTTCCACCCGTCGCCGTAATCGCCTGTCCGGGGTAGGAACGGTTGACCGTCGAACCAGGCAACGTGCAACACGCCGGGCCGGTGATCGTTGGTGTCGGGCTGATCGTCAGGGAGTAGGTCTTCGTCGCCGGCGCTCCGACGGAGTCGGTGATGGTGACCGTGACCGAGAAAGTCCCGGTCTTGTTGGTCGTGCCGGAGATCACGCCTGTGGTCGCTGTGGACGAGGCGATCGACAGGCCGTTCGGGAGCCCGGTCGCCGACCAGGTGTAGGGCGGCGTGCCGCTCGAGGCGGTCACGGTTGAGCTATAGGGCCGGTTCTGGGTCCCGTCGGACAGTGCCGTCGTGCCGATCGTCGGCGGGGAGTTGATGGTCAGCGGGTAGTCCTTCGACTTCGTCACGCCCACCACGTCTTCGACGGTGACCGTCACGGTGAAGGTGCCGGAAGCGGTCGGAGTACCGCCGATCGCTCCTGTGCTCGTGTTGATCGACATGCCTGCCGGAAGCCCGCTGGCAAACCAGCTGAGCGGTGCGGTGCCGCCACTGGCCGTGATCGGCGTGCTCGGGTAGGCAACTCCCTGAGTCGAGTCGGGCAAGCTGTTGGGTCCGGTGATCAACGGTGTGGGGTTGATCGTGACGGAGTAGGTCTGCGTCGCGGTCAGGCCCCGCGCGTCGGTGACAGTGACCACGATCGACGACCACGTGCCCGTCGCGCTGGGCGTGCCCCCGATGACTCCAGTTGACGCGTTGATCGACAGGCCCGTCGGGAGCCCGGTCGCCGACCAGGTGTACGGCGTTGTCCCGCCGGACGTGGTCATCGTCGCCGGACGAGAGGCAGAACCGTAGTCATTGCCGATCGTCCAGTCCGGCAAGGTCGCGGGCTGGATGTTCGACGGCGGGTTGCCGATCGTGTTTTGGCCTCCGCCGGAGAACGAGATCGTTCGGGCGATGATCGAGCCGACGATGGAGCCACTGCTTCCGCTCACCGTCACGTCGACGTTCGGCGCGTAGACGAGACCGTTATAGGTGTTCACCGTGGCACCACCGTTGATGACGAGCGTCGTCGTGGGGTTGGTGGCCGGAATCCAAATGAGCATCCCTGCGTACGTCCCACTGGTCGCGGCCGTCATCGAAACGGTGGCTTGGCCGTTGATCGTCAACGCGCCGTTCGCAAGGTAGAAGAGGACACCGTTCGCGGTGACGTTCGCCTGGGACTGAAAGGAAACGCCGTTACAGAGGATGTAGTTCCCCGGGTCGAACGTCACGGTACTGTTGACGCTCACCGCGCCCAGGTACCTGCCCGGTGTGTAG
>JALYLU010000030.1:12721-15591 GCA_030774075.1 Actinomycetota bacterium
GGTGTGTAGTGCCCACCCGACAACGAGCCCGTTTGGGGTCCGTTGCAGTCGCCGGGAGGCGTCAGTCCCGCATACGGGTCGAGCAGCTGCGTCGGGTAGCCGCTGATTGTTCCGGCTTGCCCACAGTTGCTGCCACCACACGTACCTCCGTTCTGGATCGAGGTGGTCGTGGCGGAATACTGCGAGTTGCCCGTGAGCGTCATCGCAGTGCAGGGACTGTTGTCGACGCCGTTCACGACCACGGCGCCGGCGACGGTCACATAGCCACCACTGCCTCCACCGGACACGGATATTCCGGGTATGCCGTTCGAGCAGCCGCCCAGCGCGAGCAGTGCGGGCGAAAACGGGAGGACGCCGGAGGGTGGTGACGTGAACGACTGGCCTTGAGGGCGAACGCTCGCCGTCAGTGTGTAGGCATAGGTGGTCGGTGTCGAATCTGACGGACGAATCTCGCGGACGGTCAGTTGCACCGCATCCGGAAGGCTCGGACCGCACGACGACGGCGCATTGCCCGTGATGCACACAGCCTTTCCTGGCACGTTGAAAGGGCCGGCGGGAAACTGCGGGCTGGCGAGAATGGCGTCGACGTTATGAGCGAGCGTCAGGGTTGCGTTGTGTGAGCCGGTTGGATCGGTAATGCACGTCTGCCTCGTAAGCTTGCCGGACGACAGGTGGTAGCTCGCGACGTGAATTTCGTTCGTCTGTGCGCCGTTGAGCACGAGCCGGTCGAGCGATTTGAACCGCACAACGAGCGATCCGGAGGCGACGGTGCATCCAGCGGGGTCGGAGCCAGCAGGCGACACACCGAGGGTCTGATCGAGGCTCGCGGTATTCGGATCGGAGCCACCCGCGGCTTGCGCGTCGCGCACAAAGAAGGCGGCGATCACCTGCGCGTCGTTGGATTGACGCACGGTGTCCGCCGTCGCTCGCGATCCGTTCATCGCGGTGACGAAGGCCGCTCCGAGGGTACCCGTGATCATCGTCAGGATCACGATGCTGATGATCAACTCGATGAACGTGTAACCGCGTTGGTCGTCCCGCCCTAGTCGTTGTCGGCGGGAGACCCATCTGGCCATCACGTGTTCACGCTCCACGATTGCACATAGGTGCTCTTCACCGTTCGGTTCTGGACGTCGAAGTCGAAATTGACCTGCGCCCGCACGATGGGGGTCGACGTCGAGCAGTTGGTGCATGCAGCGGTGAAGATGACGTTGAACTCGAAGTACTGGGCGTGCAGCGCGGGGGCAGGCGAGCATGTGACCTGGATGTTCACCTTGTTCAATGACGAAGAGCGTGGGGAAGTGCCGCATTGTGCGGATGTGAGAAAGGTCTGGATCGCATCGAGGGGGGCAGCATCGTAAGACGCTTTGGCCCAGGAGGTGACCGCGGGTCGTGCGTCGGCGATGGCGTCTTCAACGCCGGCGTCGGCTGCGTATTGGCGGTTTCGAACGACATCGAGACCCACACGGCTGTGCAGGCCGGACGCAAGCAGCGACAAGCCCGCCGCGGAGATCGCTCCCACCACGAGCATGAACACGATCGCGAGGATCAGCGCCGCGCCATGTTCCTCGCGTGCGGACCGAGTCACGACTTCCTCACGAGGATGCTCATACAAACGACCCCCGGAGGCTGCGGACGTAGAGAGCAGTCCGCCACAATGGGCGGCGTCGCTGTTGGCGTCCCGACCGCGATGTCCACTGGGCTAGCGGATGTCACGCTCGACGGACACTGATCGGTGCTGCTCGCGACGCGAAAACCTGGCACCGACGTCGTAGTTGTGGTGAAGGTCGCAGAGCTACCGCAGTCCGTCCGCACAGCAGACTTCGTTGCCTCGGCGTAGTCACGCAAGAGTCCGTCGGCGGTGACGAGGTTGCGTTGCGCGGCCGTCCCCGAACCCTGAGTGGAAAATGTTGCGAAATACGCACTGACGATGAGACCAATGATGACGATCGCCATGACGATCTCGAGGAGAGTTTCGCCTGACTCGCTTCGCTGATTCGTCATAGTTGGTGCTCTTGCAGAGGTGAGCTTCCCGGGGTGGCGAATGCCACCCCGGGAAACAAACACAACGATTACGGACCGCAGGGAACAACGAAGGTCGGCTCGGTTGCGCCGCCACCAGTCATGGCCAGCGTCCAGCCGTTACCCTTCAGGTGGTTGCTGTCGGTCCAACTCGAACTGGCCGGCACCTCGAACACGGGCGGCGAGTTCGTCGCTGATTGGGTCGCCATGGACTGGAACGTGGTTGGCCAGGCGTTCGGCGTCTGGTTCGCGTAGTACGCCGCGCTCGCTGCTTTCGCAGAGTCGGCTGACGTGGTGCACGCGGCTTTTGAGCCGGTGTTGGTCAGGCCGGCAATGCCGACGATCGCAACAGCGGCCAGGATTCCGACCACCACGATTGCAATGAGCAACTCGATGAGGGTGAACCCCTTCTCGTTGCGCTTTTCCATGTAGTTGTTCATGACTCCGGTGTTCCTCCCATTTGTGGCCCCAGGGGACCTTGTGTGTTTCCCCGCCCCGAGGGGCGTTCTGATTGCTCAGATCTTCATTTGATGGTGACTTGGTGGTAGATGCTGTACATCGCCGAGATTTGCGCGACGGCGACGAACGCGACCGCGGCACCGACGATGAGCAGGATCGCGGGTTCGAACATGTCGGTCACCCGTTTCAGCTCGTAGTTGAGCTCGCGTTCGTAGAACTTCGCCGCACTGTGCAGCTGCGTGTCGAGCGAGCCGGTGCTCTCGCCGACGCGGATCATCTGCCGCGCCGCGGGAGGGAAGATGCCGGTCGCTTGGATGGGACGCGCCAGGCCCTCACCGCGCATCATGGCCTCGCGGACCACGGCGAGCTTGGTCTGGAACACATAGTTG
>JALYLU010000031.1 GCA_030774075.1 Actinomycetota bacterium
ATCCGAAGCCGACGAACACACCCGTCGCCACGATCCATCGGACCCGGCCGTGTTCGAGCGCGCGGGTCATCGAGTACGCGCCGGCGACGAGCAGCAGGACCAACAGGGCATCGGGGTTGTTGAACCGGAACATCAACGCGGCGACAGGCGTGAGCGAGAAGACCGAGCCCGCGATCAAGGCCGCGAGTGGTGAGAACCAGCGCTTCACGGTCGCGAACAGAAGGCCGACCGCGGCGACCCCCTCGAGCGCCTGGGGCACCAGCACACTCCACGCGTTGACGCCGAACATGCGCGCCGAGAGGTCCATCACCCATAGCGACGCGGGGGTCTTGTCGACGGTGATGAAGTTCGACGCGTCGGTCGAGCCGAAGAAGAATGCCTTCCAGCTCTTCGTTCCGGCTTGCACGGCGGCGGAGTAGTAGGAGTTGGCCCAGCCCGACGCGCCGAGGTCCCACAAGTAGAGCGCGGCGGTGACGGAGAGCAATACAAGGAGCGCGGGCCGCACCCAGGCGGGGTCCGTGTCCGGCCCACGCCACAGCCGCTCGACGCGTGCCGGGCGCCGTGCGGGCGGCAAAGGCGACGCGTCGAGCGTGATGGAATCGTCAAGGCGAGGTGGGCTGACGATGCTCACGCGACGTTCTCCTTCGAAGCAGGTTTGAAGAGGACTTTGTCGAGGAGCGCGAACTGCACGAGCCAGAGCGCTGCGAATCCGGAGAGATTCGCAAGCGGGAGGGCGATCGCGCGCGCGGACGTCGACCAGTGCGCGGCGACCGACGCGACGACCGACACCGTCACCGTCGACGCAACCAGGCCGGCGAGTGAAAGCGCCCAGAAGGGCAGGATCTCGCGCGCCAGGCTGCCGCGGCCGGAGCGACCCCACACCCAGTGCCGGTTCGCGAAGTACGACGGCGCAATGCCGCAGCAGACTGCAATCACGTTGGCCGACCCGGCCGGCACGCCCGCACCCAGTGCGAGCGCCACGAGCACGGCGGCACTGAGCAGGGTCGTGCCGACCGAGACGACGAAGCAGCGGGACATCTTCTCCAACATCGGCCGCGGCGCGATTCTTTGTTGCGCGATCGTCATCGGGAGCCTCCGATCACGACGAAGCGCGCGACCGCGGCCAACGACCACGTCGCGACAAGGACCGCTACCTGCGCGCCGAGGCTCGTCGTCACGGCGTCGACGAGCGCGAGGGCGGCGCTGGTCGACGCGATCGCTCCGGCGTACAACGCGAGAGACCGCGCCCAACGCGGGCGCGATCGACGCTCGGTATAACGCGCATGCGCCCAAGCGTTGGCAAGGAAGGTCGCGGTGACGGCAGCGACGTTGGCGCCGATCGGACCGATCGGTTCGCGCGTCAGCAGGAACACGACCAACGACACCACCGTGCTCGCGGCGCCGATGAGCGAGAACGAGACGACGCGACGTCCGAAGTCGTTCGACAGAGGGGCGCGCGCGAAGGGTCCGAGGTCGACGCGACCGCGGCCGCGTGCGAACCGAATGGCCATGCGCGCCGTCCCCTTCAGGTCGCCGATCGCAGTCGACACCACATGGACGCGGCTGTCGGTGTCGTCGACTCAGTCGACCGGCACCTCGTGAATGCGCAGGCCGTTGCGCTCCGCCACGACCAAGAGCTCGGTGTCGAAGAACCAGCCGTTGTCCTCGATCGCGGGCAGAAGTCTTTGCGCGACGCCAGCCCGAACGGCCTTGAAGCCGCATTGCGCGTCGCGCACGCGCGTCGCGAGCACCGCGCGCAGGATCAGGTTGTAAGTGCGCGAGATGATCTCCCGCTTCGGATGGCGCGCGACGTGCGATCCCGGAGCGAGACGCGAGCCGATCGCGACATCCGAGTGGCCCGACACGAGTGGCGCGACGAGCGGCAGTAGCGCACCGAGATCGGTCGAGAGATCGACATCCATGTACGCGACGACGTCAGCGTCGCTCGCGCTCCACGCGCATCGCAGTGCGAAGCCGCGGCCCTTGCGGTCGAGGTGCGAGGCGCGTACTCGTGGAAGCTCCCGCGCGAGGCGATCGGCCTGCGACCAGGTGTCATCGTTGGATGCATTGTCGACGATCGTGATCCGCCACGAGAACGGAAAATCATTGGTGAGGTATCCGTGGAGGCGCCGGATGCCCGGCTCCAGCGTGCGCTCCTCGTTGTAGACGGGCACGACCACGTCCACGACCGGCGCGGCGGTGACCTCGGACGCGCCCCGCGCCGAACCGGGTCTCGCCGCGGCGGCGACGGGCCGCATCGGGGCGACTCGTTGTGCTGGCATACGCCGACGATCGTCGGCCCAGGTGAGCCGATTCTTGGAAGGAGACAAGAATTGGTTGAGAACCCACTCCTTCGGCGCGCGTCCTTCGGGTCACCGTGTCGCTCGAGCAGGCCGAGATCTACGCTCGTGAGATGTGCCGAAACATCACAGAGCTACGCGGTCTCGAGCCTCCGGCAACTCGGGAGGAGATCGAGGCAGCCGCCCGCCAGTACGTTCGCAAGGTGACGGGGATTGCGCGCCCCGGGGTCGCCGTCGTCGGGGCCATGGAGGCTGCCGCGCTCGAGGTGGCAGCGATCACCGAGGAGCTGCTCGCCGGTCTGCCGCAGCGGCGCCAGCCGCCCCGGACCTTGCCCCCGTTGCGGCGGCCCGAGGTGCGCCGTCGCATGGGACTCGACCCGTCCATCGGTTGATGCGCGCGACCCGTCGCGGGCGCGAAGCATCAACCGAGGCACGCGACCCCGGCGCGTCGTGAACAAAAGGATCAGTCCGTTTCGACCGAGTCGTCGAAGTTCCGCCGATGGTGGAGATTGACGACGAGCTCTGCGATGAGCCCGAGCGACAGCATCTGAACGCCGACGACGACCAGCAGCACACCCAGAATGAGGGCGGGTCGTTGGCCAATAGGATTGCCGAGCAGCTTGGCGATCATCATCCAGGTGAGGATTCCGCTGCCCACCGCGCCGAGAACGACACCGAGCCCACCGAACAAGTGGAACGGCCGGGTCCGGTACTGGACGAGGAACTTGACCGTCACCAGATCGAGCAGGCCCCTCCAGAAGCGAACGATTCCGAACTTGGACGACCCCGAGAACCGCGCTCGGTGGTTCACGTCGACCTCGGTGACTGCGAAGCCCTGCCACGCGGCGAGCACCGGGATGTAGCGATGCAGCTCGCCGTAGAGGTGCAGGTTTCGCGCGACCTCTGCAGTCATCACCTTGAAGCCGCTGTTGAAGTCGCGACCTTCGACACCTGTCACCGCGCGTGTGACTGCGTTGTAGACCTTCGACGTGTGGCGCTTGACGAATCGATCGTTACGAGTTGCGCGCCGACCGGTGACCAAGTCGAACGCGCCATCCACAGCCTCGACGAGTCGCGGCAGCTCGCGAGGGTCGTCCTGGCCGTCCGCATCCATGACCGCGACGACGTCGCCGTCGGCGTTGGCGAGGCCGATGTTGAGCGCTGCTGATTTTCCCGAGTTCCGGCGAAGTCGAAGGCAACGAACCTCCGGAACCCCGAACGCCCGGACGAACTTGCGCGTGCCGTCGGTCGACCCGTCGTCGACGACCAGGACCTCGTAGTCACTGTCGAACTCGGCCAAGACCTCGAGGATCTCCGGAATGAGCACCGCCAAGTTCTCGCGCTCGTTCAGCGCAGGCAATACGACCGAGATCTTCTTGCTCATCGGCCCAAACGGTAGCTGCTCAGCTGCTCTTCGGCGCGGTAACCCCGAATCGCGCGCGAGCCTCGGCCGCGAGATCGGCGCCCGGTTCGATCCTCGACGCCAAAGGTCGCAGGTCATAGAAAGTCAGCCGTTGGTTCGGGCTGACGAGAGTCGGATGTCCTAGCAGCGGGACGAGATGAGACTCGAACGACCGCCCGTGGTCGACGTAGCCGTCACGGTTGACCCAGAGACCCGTGAACCCGAGCCCGATCAAGGCACGCAGGTCGGTCCCGGTAGGGATCGCCGGCAGCTTGAGTTGCCAATCGGCCTGGGGTCGGCCTTTCACCGCTCCGTAACTCCAGCGGAACTGGCCCTCGTCAGCGAGATAGCCGCGGAACTGGTCGTTGTCCTTCATGCGCGCCACCGGCCAACTTTCCGGGAATCGCACGACCGGGTACTCAAAGATCATGCCGTCGGGCGGTTGCACGGTGTGCATGGCGGCGACGAATCGCTGATCGGAGACCCACTCTGCGGTAACGACCTTGTCGCTTGCACGCTGGGGCCGGCCACCGTCGAGAATCCCGACGCCTGCGATCAGTAGCGCCATCGCAAGAGTCGCGGCGTAGCGCGCTCGATGATCCGACGCGTCCCTGCGGATTCTCGCCAGGATACGCTCCGCGCCGAAGCCGGTCAGCGCGAACGCCGCGAACGCAATGATGACGACGATCCGGTTCCAGGTTCGCACCTGTGTGAATCCGCTCAAGGCGTCGAGTGCCGTCGCCGCGCCGCTACCGAGGAGGATCGAGGCGAGGATCACGGTCGCGAGCGGCACGGCGGCGGGGGCCACGGGGCGTCGGTTGCGAGTCGGTCCGCTCGATTCGTGACGCAGCGCGCGTACGACGACCATCGCGATCGCCGCCAGAACCCCAATCACGCCGATCGTCCCGATTGCTTGCCCACCTTCGCTCGGGGTCGGGTTGCTTCTGCTAATGGTTCGGGCGAATGATCCGAGTGCGCTTATCCAGTGTTGCGGAGTCGGAAGCAGCATTTGCGACAGACGGAGGCCGTACATGTCCGACTCGAATGCGAAGCGATTGCCCGCCATCGCGTTTCTCCCCGCGGTCATGGCATGCAGGAGGATTGGCAAGCTCACGAGCAGGAAGGTTCCGACCACTGCTGAGGCGAATAGGAGCGCGAGCGCGAGGCGCGAGACGTGCCTCGTCGCGAGCGCGGCGATGACGCCGACAAGGACGAGCAGGACAACTGTGAAGGTCGACGTCATCGTCTCCGTGCACCCGATGACGACCGCAATCGCGAGGAACGCGGCGAGTGGCCGCGCCCGAATACTTCCGCTCTGTCCGAAGAACGGCCGCCGCAACCTGGCGCCCGGATCTCGAAGGAAGCGGCTCTCGGGTTCGAGTATCCGGACGAGCAACAGCACCGCCAAGGGAGCAGTGAAGTAGGTGGAACGCGTGAGGTGGTCGGGTCCGTGAAAGAAGTGATACGGCAAGAAGTCGTACGCCACCGAGAGCGCGGCCGCGATCGGTGCGGACAGGCCAAGACGACGGAAGACGACGAAGCTGACCGCCGCGAGCAGTGCAAAGCCGCCGAGGAAGTAGAGGTTCACCGTGAGACCGGGTGAGTGCACCACACCGACGATGAGGCGCAACACGGCCTGTTGGCTGGATTCGCCGCTCGACGGGAAGTCACGAAGGTCCTGCCCGAATGGCGCACCCAACCTGGGGTTCCGATTCCACCAGCCGTGGCTCAGTCCTTTGAGCGAGGTCGTGACCGCGCGCATGTCGTAGCTCTTCCCGAGCGGAAGATGCAGGTTCGCATCCCAGACCTGGTAGAGCAGCAAGCCGATCGCGAGACTGACCAACGAAACCCCGACGAGCCAATACGGGTCGCGGGAGGGTCGTCGGCGCCCGCAACCGGGGTCGTCGGCGCCCGGTCGCGTTTCGGTCGGAGCCGTGATGGGCGAGTTGACCGCGACGTTCATGTCGTCGCGACGATCGCGTACTCCCCCGTCTCGGTGCGCGCGATCTCGGGCTCTTTGTCGGATGTCGGGTACACGACGTACGCGGAGGTGTATCCCGCCTGCTGCAAGAGCACGAGCAACGTCTCCGGATAGAGCGGCTGGACGTGCGTCAAGTCGACCCAGAACGCTCTCAACGCCGACGGGGAGTACGGATTCACCGTCTCCGCGATGAAGCGTCCACCTGGTCGGAGGCATTCGCGGGCGGTTCCCAGGAGGTCGGGGAGCACACCGGTCGGAATGTGCTCGAGAAACTGCGTGCTGAACACGACGTCGAGGCTCTTCTTGTCGCGATCGCGCAACCACTCGAGCGCGTCTGCTTGCGTGCAGCGCAGCCCTTTTACCTCTGCCCGCGCGACCATCGATGGATCGAGGTCGACGCCTACCGCGTCGATGCCGCCCTCGGCAAGCAGCTCCAGCATCTCTCCGCGGCCGCTGCCGAGGTCAACGGCCGCTTCTCCGGACGCGAAGAATTTCAGATAGAAGCGCAGGCGCTCCCTGATGAACTGCTCAGAGCCGCGGAGCACGTCCTCCAGACTTCGGTAGTCGGCGCCGCCCAGCGGCGTCGTCGAGTCGAACCCGAGCGTCGTGCCGCCGTCAGGTGCCGTCACGTCGAGGAGATGCGGCGAGGAGAGATAGACCTTGTCGGTGAGCTCGAACGTGTGCCGCTGCTGCTCATGGTCCAACGCGTCGATGAGGCGGCTCGTTCGTTGACCGGCTGCGAGCAACGACTCGAGCGTGTCGGCCTGCCGGTCGGCCGTGTGGTTGCTGAGCTCCGTGAGCGTGGCGATTCGAGCGCGCAGATCATTCGCAACCTCGCACAGCGCGTCGACTCGAGCTTCGATCGTGTTCGCGTGTGAATCGACGGAGTTGACGTGGTCGTCGAACCGGGTGATGGTTTCTCCGTACTCGCTACCGCTCGGCACGCTCAGCGCGCGGCGCGCGAGCCGTCGGGCCGGCGCGGCAGCGCGCTTGACGCGGTCACGGAAACCGGAAGTAGCCATAGCCTTCTCCGGTCAGACGCCGCGGTTACGACGCGACCGGATTTCGCTGATTCTCGTCGCCATCTTGCGCCCGCAGGTCTCCGGTGAGAATCGACGAGCGAAGTCCGCACGGGCTGATGCCGCCCGGCTGCGCGCCTCGTGCGGCTGTTCGACCACGCGTCGCATGAGCTCGACGGCCTCGTCGATGTCTGGTTGCGCCCACTTCACGTTGGGATCGTAGGGGTCGTTCCCCGGCCCTACCGGTGTCAGCGAGTAGCCGACCGGATAGCTATTGGCCATGGTCATGAAATCGACGTTACCAGAGTATGCGGTCGCGATAACGGGCTTGCCGAGCGCCATCGCCTCGGCGATGGTCAGGCCGAGCCCCTCGGAACGGTGCAGCGAGACGTAGCAATCGCAGGACGCGATGAGGGCGCCAATCTCATCCGGTCGCATGTAGCCGTCTCTCGCCTCGATATCGTCCCGGTCGCTGATGGCCATCTTGAGCCGTTCGAGGTCGCCGGGACGTTCGTCGCCGTTGATCGTCTTCAGGATCAAGCGGGTCTGGCCGCCTTCGGCGAACGCGCGCTTGTACGCGTAGATGAGATCGAACGGGTTCTTGCGCTCGATCACGCTCAGGAGATCGAACACGAACAGAAAGACGTGCTCGTCACCGAAACCGAAATCGGCGCGTGTCAGGTTGCGCGCGACGGATGGCACGCCCAAGGGGAGCGGCATGCGCATGACGGGAACCGGCGCCCGCTCGCCGATCGCGGCGCGCTGGAAGTGACTCGCGACCCAAACCTCGTCGACGAAATCGAAAGCCCCGTTTAGGTGCTCGGGAAACTCTTGAAGCTCCCAAAACCACACGCCGATGCGGTAGTGGCCGTCCATCACGCGCGTCCCGATCTCGTGGTTCAGCGAGGGGAGGACGTCGGCGTTCACGTGCAGGAGAGAGATGTCGCTGCGGAGGCGCGATACCGCTTGGAGCGCCGGCCGTTCGGCTTCGCAACGGCTCCGGCACGGCGAGTACCACTCGGTTATCTGGTACGCGAGACCTGCGGCGCGCAGCGCCGACAACGTCCGACGGGCGGCTTCTCCGACCCCCGATTCCGCCTGCAGGTGCCCGACGACTTCGACGACAGGGGAACGCCCGGGCCGGTCTAGGTCAGCGCGCCCCTGGTCTTGGATCCGGGTGAGAACATGTTCGAGCTCGGCGATCAAACGGGGCCCGGTCCCGATCTCGCGGCCGGCCAATGTTCGCAACCACGAGACGAATCGGGCGGTGTCACCGGCCGCAATGTCGCGGTACGCCAGCTCTACATCGGGACGTTCGGCGAACACAGCTTCGACGTAGCGCGGCAGCCCGCGACCGGCTGTGAGCTCGCAGAGCCACGTCATCAGCGACGACACGCCGTTGGGAGCCGTAAGATCGGGCGGTTCCGGAGCGAGCCCCGACTGCGCGTCGACGACCGCGCGGCGATACAGCCCGCGCAACACCGGATCGAGCGGCAAACCGTTGTCGAGCTCATGCCACGCGTACGGCTTGACCTCGGTCCCTTCCGCCTCGAGTGAGCGCACGCGCCGTGCATACCGCATGCACAGCTCTTGCAGGATCGGATGCTCGCTGAGCAGAACGCGCGGGTGAGGGGCGGCGTGCTTCGACAACAGATGCGGATGCGTGACGTCGAAGCCGCTGAAGTGGACGAACCGAAGTGGTCGGCCGCATACGAAATAGCCATCACCCTCGCGGTGGAGGGTCCGTTCGTGAGCGTTCCAATAGGCGACGTTGCAGCCCGGATCGCGGTGGATGAGGTGAGGGAAGAGAGCAGGGACGAAGTCGATCCAGCGCTGGTCGGTGAACAATCCGTCGTCGGGACTCACGATCGCGTCGAGGCGTAAGCGTTCTTTCCAGAATTCGAGGAACGCATCGGTGTCGCGTCCGAGACCGAGGAATCCCAAGTTGTAGATACCGGATCGCATGATCACCCGCTCGCCCGGATCGAGGCCGTCGCGCGGAATCGGTTGGAGCACGTGAGGGGTGAGAACGATGTCGTGCTCGACGGCGAGATCATTGAGCTCATCGAGCGGACCGAAAATCTCGATGTCGGGATCGAGATACAGCACCGCTGACGAGCCTTGACGGAGCGCGGCTTCGAGAACCCAGGGCTTCAACGCGGTGGAGAACTCGAGGACGTCGTAGTACAACGCCATGGCGCGCAGCGCCCGCTCGTCGATCGCAAGCTCGTGGAGCCGGATCGTGTGGATGCCCTCGCCCGCGAGCTCGACTTCGCCGGCGCGGTCGTCGACGAGGCAGACGTGGAACACCCCCTGGGGGTGGAACTCGAAGAACGACCGAGCCAACACGCGGACGCGCGAGATGTAGTTACGGGCCGCGATCGTGCACACGTGCACGGGATTCGGGTTGGGCAACGTAAGCCCCTTCGTGTGCGAGCCGCTGTTCGTGGTGGCCATTCGCAAAATCTCTGCGAACCCAGTACCCGGAAAGCTCCGTCCTTCCCAGTCGTCGCGGTCAGAGGCCGGACGGAATTCCAACGCCGAAGTGTGCCATACGGTCGCCGACACGCTGGGAATGCGCCGCCGACAGGTCGACCTATCGGCTCGGGCACGCATGGCTGCGGTGTTCCGGTCGCGGGTTGCGGCGGGAACGCGATGTGTTCGATCGAGAGAACAGCTCGGGGAACCTCCCACGCCGGGAGGATGCCCGGCGAGCCTCGGGCCCCGATCGCTTCCGGATGCGTGGCGCGCGACTTCGCGCACAACGGGAGAAGCATGCCCCATCGTGACGGATCGGCTCGGTCGTACGTAGTTGGGCGTCTCGCAAGGCAGCCTTTGCACGAGCGGAACGAGACCGGGAAGCATGTCGGCGGCACATGACCACCTCTTCGGTGCTCGCAATAAACACTCGCGATCGGGCAGTATTGCGCTCGTGTCGTCTCGTGAGCGGGTGGCCAGTCGAGGCGGGCTGAGCGGCCGCTTCGGGCTCGTCGAGAGGCGTCGCGCTTTCGTCTTCCTCTGCGCGTTGGTAACCACGGTCGTGAAGCTGCGGCTCGCGGCGACAACCGCGGGAACGAACGACATCATTCATTGGCGCCTATTCGCCGCGAACGTTCATCGGCTTGGTCCGACGGAGATCTATTCCACCCACCTCCCCATCCCCTATAACCATCCTCCGCTGATCGGCTGGTTCCTCGTCGCCGTCAACGCGATCTCGTCTCACGGACCCTCGCTTCGTTTCCTTATACGAGTCCCCGCGAGCATCGCGGATGTCGCTACCGCGTTGCTCGTCTTCGAACTCGTGCGAGTTCGCCGCAGCCTCACTGAGGCGACCGCCGCCGCCGCGATCCTCGCGGTGAGCCCAGTGCTGATCGTGATCTCGGGTTTCCATGGCAACACCGATCCCGTGTTCGTGATGTTCATCCTGCTGAGCGCGTATCTCGTCGTGCGAGACCGGCCCTTTTGGGCAGGCGCATCGGCCGCAATCGCGGTCTCGATCAAGCTCGTTCCCCTCGTCGCGTTACCTGTGATTGTCGCGGGCCTGTTGCGGGACCGTCGGCGACTGATCGCGGCGACGGTCGGGTTCCTCGCGGCGCTTTTGCCCTTGTGGGGTCCTGCCATCCTCCAGCAGTGGGCAGGATTCAAACAGAACGTCCTCGACTACAAGGGCATTGATCCGAAGGACAGCCGATGGGGAATTGTCGATCTCGCACGCAACGCCCACCAAGCGAGAGTGGTCGACTTGCTCGTCGGGCCGGGCCGATTCGTCGTTCTTGCGATCTCGGCGCTCGTTCCGGCGTTCCTTGTGCTGAAACGACGAGACGCGATCGCGACCGGAGTGGGACTCTCGCTCATGTTCTTCCTTCTCCTCACGACGAATTTCGGCACCCAGTACCTCGCGTGGGCGGCAGCCGGTGTGCTCTTGCTGGACCTCTGGGCCGGCATCGTCTACAACCTGAGCGCTGGCCTTCTGCTCGTCGTGACTTACACGCATTGGACCAACGGGTTCCCATGGAATCAGGCGTTCGCGGTCCCTTTGACCAGGTCTGAGGAGCGGCTCGGGTGGCTTGTTTGGAGCGTGCTACTCGTCTGCGTTCTTATGGGCATTCGACGTCTCTGGCGCTGGCCCGAACCGCGCCAAGATTCGCAGGACCCGGACGCGGGCGTCAGACTAGAAGTCGCATCGACGAATGCCTGACCCGCGAGTCATCGAAGACCAGCGTCAACACACCGATGGTCGGCGAGTCGCTCGCTGTCGACCGCACGCATGACGCGAGTGCTCGGCGCGGTCGCATGCTGTCCATGCGCCGTTCACGCCGAGCAACGCGCAGAGTTAACGAACTCACGGGCACTAGCAGATGCCGAGCACCTTCACGGGTGTCGACGAGCTCGTTGTGGTGCCGTTCCCCAACTCGCCGTAGCCGTTGTAACCCCAGCATTTTGCGGTGCCGTCCACCAGCGACGCGCACGAATGGTTGCTGCCCTCCGCGATCGCGACCACCGTCGATAACCCGCCGACGACCACCGGCGTCGACGAGCTGGTCGTGGTGCCGTTGCCCAACTGGCCGTAGGAGTTGTAGCCCCAGCATTTGGGAGCAAGCGCACACGCTCGTCGGGTCATATCGACGGTGACGGTGTGTGCTGACTGGTGCGGCGCGACGGCTTCCACTTGCGCAGGCAGTGGAGCCGGAGAGGGGATTCGAACCCCTGACCTGCTCATTACGAGATCATTCAGACGGGGACGACCACGAACCCGAGCGGACATAAGCGCAGGTCAATTGCTATGTCCCGACGAGCGCGAACGGCGGCGAATGAGTGCGCAGGCGCGATGAACGCGCGATGGACGCGCGATGAGGTCGAGATGACGGGCCCGCCGCCCCCGCCCGAAGCGTTTCAAGGCCGGAGGTCAAGACAGCGAGTTCCCGGCAGTGTTGTTGTCCTCGCTCACGCCGAGACGTAACCCCACAAGCACGCTCCGATCGGCAGATGTGGCGCGCCCGGCGCGGCACGGCTGCGCGGATCTGCACGGACCAGCGCGCTCGTTAAAGCGTGAGGGGCGCGATGCTCGCGACCGCCTGCCGGTCGGTGCGCCACACGTCCGAGGTGTCCACGTACACCTCGATCGCGTTGCCGTCGGGATCATTGAAGTAGATGCTCTGCGACACCGTGTGGTCTTCGATGTCTGCGATCTCCACGCCGAGCGCATCGAGGTACGCCTTGGCTCGACGCAGGTCTTCGATCGACTCGCCAACCTTGAAGGCGACATGCTCGAGGCCCGGGCTGTTCGCGGCGGCATCGGGTCCGTCTGTGCCGACGGCCATGATTGCAAAGTCGTGGTGGTTGCCGAGCGTGAAGAACGTGATCGGCGGCTCATCCATGCGCGCCGCGATCGGCAGGCCGAGAACCTCCGCGTAGAAGCCCTCCGAGCTCTCTCGGTCACGGACCTTGAGGACGACGTGTCCGAGCTGCTGGACCTTCAGGTGCCCTCCCCTTGAAGAACACGGGCGCCCATCGCGTATGAGCGCAGCGCGCACATATTGCCCGCTGATGGGAGCGCATTTGCGAGCGCCGAAGGGCAGTTATGGCGCGTGCTCAGAGCTTCATGAAGTAACGGGCGACCGGAACGATCTTCATTCCCGCGTTCTCGTAGGTCCGTCGAGCAGGCGCGTGTCCCGGGTCGGCACCCGTTTCAACCATCGCGACACTAATGCCGGATGCTTTGATCGAGTCGAGGGCGAACTTGGTGAGGGCCGTGCCGATTCCCGCGCCCTGGTGAGGCGGGTCGACGGCCAGCATCTCTATCTCGCCGATGCGGCGATCGTCGTGGATACGGACGGCCACGAAGCCAGCGACAGTGGCATCTATGTCAGCGACCCAGATGTTGCTCGTCGGTGCCGAAAGCACCTCCTGCACGTCGCGCTGCTGCTTTGCTCGCCAATCTGGTTGGAGCGCATCGTTGATCTCGGGACCCAACGCCTCGCGGATCGAGATGTGTACCGGAGCCCAAGCGCGTAGCGAGAGGTCGACCACGGCGACGGTGTCGGAAGCGTTGAACGGGCGGATGTGCACGCGCACATGATTGCCCGCTGTGGGACGTTTATGCGAGCGCCGAACGGCAGATATGGCGCAGTCCGTGTCGGCCGTTTGCGTGAATGATCGACCGACGTCGGCGTCACCCGTGCGGACGAGGGCGATGACGGCACTGATCGTCGGAGGCGCGATCGCCCCGAACCGCGGCCGTCGAGGGTTCGTTGTGCAGAACTGGTTTGGCCAATATCACTCGTACCCCTCACCGCCGAGGCCGCGTCCGAATTGACAGCTCGGGATTACTTCGGAGTGCTCCCGGGGGGCGTTGTCTGCGGGAGATCGGCCGCCTGAGCCGCTGCGCGCTCGGCCTTGCGAACCCAGGCGTGCAAGGCCTGCCGTTCCATCCCGAATCTCGAAGCGACCAGGGTCATCTGTATCCCTCGCGATCGGCGACCTCGCTGGTTATCGAGCACCAGTTGAACCGCGCGTTCGCGCTCCTCCTTCGAGAAGACCTGCCGGTTACAGTCCACCACCACGCTGACTCTTTTCCCTTGCCCATAATCCAGCATCTGCGACCGCTCGGTGAGACCCGATTGTTCCCAGTCGAAATAGTCATACGTCCATGCAAAGCTGGACAACATCGCGTCGAGCGCAGCTCGGCTTGGATAACCCTCCACCGATTCTCCGAGGCGAAGAGGCTGACCGTTGAACGGGCCTCGAAGCTCGATGGCAGCGGACTCGAGTTGAGAGATGTTGGTATCGACTATCAGCGTCTGAGGGTCGAGTTCCGCGATCTTCGACAGCAAGAGCATGTGATGATTGATGTGATAGAAGATTCCAAGACAGAAGACGACGTCGCAAGCCTCTATTCGATCGATAAGCTCGAAGATGTCTCCCGCAAGGAACTCATATTTATCGACGGGAACGTTGTAATATTCCATATTCGCGAGACTCTTTTGTACCAAGTCTGCTTCTGATTCGATTCCCACAACTCGGGCCGCGCCATTTTGCAATGCGGCGAAACTGAACCGACCGTCGTGGCTTGCGAGGTCGAGGACGGTTGCTCCCTCAATGAGTTCGCGATTCGTGTGAATGAGCCCAACGTAACGAGCATTGAGCCGATCGACGACAGAGCCCAGCTCGTCCGTTTCGACAAACCTCGGGAAGTTATCGAAGAATCGGGCTGGATCGAAGGGTTGATCGGGCATTCAAGTTCTCCCACGGCGTAAGTTCGGCGAGCGGCCCGATACTACGCGGCTGCTCCCATGCTGGTCCGTGGACCCGACGAAGCACCCCTCGACTCGACGGCGCATATTGCCCGCTCTGGGACGCTTATGGAAGCGGGCTTCCGACGGCGATCACGCTGGGAGAGCTGATTCGGCGCCCGATGGCCGGGTTGCGGTGCTCGGATTTTGGGCCGCGAGAATGACGGCATGGATGCGCCTGGGGCAGATCGGGCTGCGGCACTCAATCGTGCGGCGATGCTCGCTGTGCCACCGCCGACCACGTTGGCGTGGCTGCTGACGCGCCTCGACGCCGCGGAGCTCGTGACGGTCGACGTCATGCGGGGCGGCTCGACAGCCGCGATGCATCGCGTCACGGTTCGTCGCGCCGACGGGACCCGCGTGACGGTCGTGCTTAGGCGGTACGCCGTCGCCGACGCGCTGCTCGAGTCGGCACCAGTCGCACTTCAAGAGATCACCGCGCTCGGCCTCGCGGCCATAGCGCCGGTTCCAACGCCCGAGCTCCTCGCTGCCGATCCTCACGCCGAGGAGACCGACGTGCCGGCAGTCGTGATGTCATTCCTCGACGGCAAGCCGCTCTGGGAACCCAAGCGAAGAAGAGACTGGCTCGACCAACTCGTGGACGCGCTCCTCGGATTCCACGCGATAGAGATTCCCGACAAGGTGAACCTTCCGGCGATCCGCCGCTCTGACCAGCTGTCGTACGCGCCGCCGAAGTGGGCGGAACATGCACGGGTGTGGGAGACCGCAGTCGAGGTCTTCCACGACCTGATGCCCAAGATCGACATCGGGTTCGCGCACCGCGATTTTCATCCCGGCAACACGCTCTGGCGCCGTAACGAACTCACCGGCGTGGTCGACTGGCAGGCCGCATGTCGTGGGCCGGTATCCATTGACCCTGCCCACCTCCGAATGAACCTGCTGCTCTACGACGCGACCCTTGCAGAAGAATTCCGCCTCACGTGGCAACGCCGGTCCGGACGGCCATATCACCCGTGGGCCGATGTCATGTGCATTATCGGCACCCTCGACAGCCTCCGCGACCATCCCCCGGGATCCGCATCCCGCCACAACATCGAGGCTGCGCTGACCCAGGCTGTCGGCGATCTCAGACGCTGAGACCGCGGCCCGCGGCGCTTTCATAACAGAGCCAGAGCGGGCAATCCGTGCGCCGTCGCATCGAGGTGCGCTTGCTGCGTGGATTCGGGGGTCTGATGGCACGGTGTTACGAAGTGCTCGGGCGTTGGGCGTGGATCGGAACGTTCGGGACGAGCGTTATGGCGTCGGTGGGCGTGGTCGCGGCGCTTACCGGCTGCGGCTCTGGGAAATCGTCGAACGCGAGCGCGCCCGCGGCGTCGGCGGCGACTGCGGCGAGGACGACGACGACGACGACGAAACCGGATCGCAACGGACCGTTCGCGGTGGGGAGACGAACGGAGGTGTTTGTCGATGCGAGCCGCCCCACCTCGCAGAACGGTGCCGTTCCTGGGAAGCCGACGCGCATGAAACCATCATCGAGTATCCGGCGCAAGGAGCGCCGGACCCCAATCGTGAAGTCGTCGGAGCGACACCGGTCAGTGGGCGGTTCCCGATCGTGGTGTATGTC
>JALYLU010000032.1 GCA_030774075.1 Actinomycetota bacterium
CTCTAGCACCTCGCGGAGACGATCGACGCTCGGGGATACCAGGGGCAGCGCCCGATGCTCGAGTTCGAGCTGGCCAAGCTGGCGATACACGACCGGAGGCCCGACGATGCCCGCGCTCACGCGCAGCGCGTCGTGGAGCTGCTCGCCGACGAGCCGGAGGCAACGCTCTACCGCGACGCATCCGACCTCCTGAACAGGCTCTGACTGGGCGGCGGGAGATTCTGTGTCAACTTCAGGTTTGATCACGATCCTGTTCACGGATCTCGTGGGCTCGACCGAGCTGGCGTCCGACCTAGGTGACGTCGCGGCCGACGAGATGCGTCGCGATCACTTCGCGTCGTTGCGCGAGGCCATCGCGGCGACAGGCGGCACCGAAGTGAAGACCATCGGCGACGCGCTGATGGTGTCGTATCCCGGCGCGGCCGATGCCCTCGGAGGTGCGGCGACCATGCAGCGGGCGGTCGAGCGCCACAACCGCAAGCTCGGTGAAGGGCGGCTCGCGATGCGGGTCGGGATCAGCGCGGGCGACGCCAGCTTCGAGGACGGCGACTGGTTCGGCACGCCCGTCGTCGAGTCGTCCCGGCTGTGCGCGGCGGCCCAGGGCGGGCAGATCCTCGTCAGCGACATCGTGCGCGTGCTCGCCGGATCGCGCACCGAGCTGGAGCTGCGGTCACTCGGCGAGCTCGACCTCAAGGGCCTGCCCGCGCCGCTCGGCGCGTGCGAAGTGCTGTGGCAGGTCGCGACGACCGGCGACGCCGAGATCCCACTTCCGGTGTGCATCGACACCGATCCCTCCTTCCCGTTCGCGGGGCGCGCCGAGCACGTCGAGAATTTGGTCGCGGCGTGGAAAGAAACCTTCGAGGGCGCCCGCCGCGCGGTGCTCGTGTCGGGTGAGCCCGGCATCGGCAAGACGCGCATTGTCACCGAAGTCGTGCGCATCGCCCACGAGCGGGGCGCGATCGTGCTGTGGGGCCGCTGCGACGAGGAGCTCGGAGCGCCGTACGCGCCGTTCGCCGAAGCATTGCGTATCTACATCGCGGCGAGCCCGCCCGATCGAGTACGCGCCGAGCTCGGGCCACTCGGCGGCGAGTTGGTGCGCATCGTGCCCGAGCTCGCGGCGCGCGTGCCCGGCCTCGCGGAGCCCGTGCGCGCCGACGCCGACACCGAGCGCTTCCGCTTGTTCGAGAGCGTCGCCGATCTGCTTGGCGACATATCCGCCGCGCATCCGGTGGTGCTCGTGCTCGACGACGTGCACTGGGCCGACAAGCCGTCGCTCGTGCTGCTCCGTCACCTGCTGCGCTCGACCACCCCAATGCGTCTGTTCGTGCTCGCGACGTACCGCGACACCGACCTCGACCGCAGCCATCCGCTCGCCGAGGTCCTCGCCGACCTGCGCCGCGAACCGGGCGTCGAACGCCTCGACCTCCAGGGTCTCGACGAGGACGAGATCGCGGGCCTGATGACGAAAACCGCGGGTCACGACCTCGACGCGCCCGGACTCGAGCTCGCGCACATGTTGCACACCGAAACAGAGGGCAACCCGTTCTTCGTCAGCGAGGTCCTGCGCCACCTCGTGGAGTCGGGCGCCATCGTGCAGCACGACGGTCGCTGGACCGCCGGCCTCGAAGGCATCGGCATCCCCGAAGGCATCCGCGAGGTGATCGGGCGGCGCCTCTCGCGTCTGTCGGAGGACGTGAACCGCGCGCTCGCGGTCGCGGCCGTGATCGGACCGACGTTCGACCTCGCAACCGTCGAGGCCGCGGGTGGCCCTGGCGGCGACGCACTCTTCGACGCGCTCGACGAGGCTGTCCAGCACAGCTTGATTCGCGAGGTGCGCGGGACCGCGGGCCGGTATGCGTTCGCGCACGCGCTCATGCGGTCCGCGCTCTACGAAGAGATCACCACCAATCGCAAGGTACGCATGCACTGGAAGGTCGGGGAGGTGTTGGAGTCGCGGTTCGCGTCGAGCACCGACGCGCACCTCGACGAGCTTGCGTACCACTTCGGCGAAGGCGCGCTCGCCGGTGATCCCATGAAGGCCGTCGACTACGCGCGCCGCGCCGGCGAACGAGCGATGGACGATCTCGCGTTCGAAGCCGCGGCCGTGCACTTCGAGCGGGCGCTCGGCTCGCTCGACCTCGTCGACGACGCGACGCGAGAGTTTCGCTGCGATCTGCTGTTGGCGTTCGCTCACACGCTCCATGTCGCGGGCGACGAGCGCCGGCGCGCCGCGGTATTCGACGCCGCGCAGGCGGCTCGGGTGATGGGCGACTCCGGTCGCCTGGCGCGCGCCGCCTTGGTGTTGGTGAGCACAGTGTCGGGGGCAACCAGGATCTCGGTCGATGACGAGCTCGTGGCGCTGCTGGACGAGGCGCTGGCCGCGCTCCCACCCGAGCCGTCTTCTCTCCGGGCGCAGCTCCTCGCGTCGCTCGCGGTGGAGCTGCAGTGGGGCCCGGCGCGTGAGCGGCGAGTGGCACTGGCAAATGAGGCTCTCGGCATGGCGCGCGCGACGCGTGATCCCGAGACGCTCGGTTACGTCCTCGTGCGCAGCTGGGCGGGCATGGACGGATCGCGGCCATGGCACGACGCGTTCCTCGCGAACATGGAGGAGCTCGAGGCCGTCGCCGTC
This sequence comes from Actinomycetota bacterium, assembly GCA_030774075.1. GTDB lineage: Bacteria > Actinomycetota > Acidimicrobiia > IMCC26256 > PALSA-610 > PALSA-610. The sequence continues at coordinate 2,630 of JALYLU010000032.1, forward strand.
GAAAGCGACGACCTGCGGGCGTTGCGCGAGGTGCATCACTACGCCATGTGGATCGCGGCGATGGTTGGCGACCGGCCCGAGACCGAACGCCGCTTCGATGCCTACGTCCGGCTCGCCGACCAATTGCGCGTTCCCGCCATGAGCGCGCTTCGGCTCTTCAACGAGGCCGGGATCGCGGAGTACAGCGGCCGGCTCGCCGACGCGGAACGGCTCACCATCGAGGGCATGCAGCTGGCCGAGCGCGCTGACCTGTCCGACGAGGTCGTGCGTGCCTTTGGCGGCGGCCTCTTCTATTACATCCGGTTCGACCAGGGCCGCCCCGACGAGCTCGTCAGCACGCTCGAGGGCCTGGTCGAATCGCAACCGGGCGCGCCGGTATGGCGCGTTGCGCTCGCGGGCGTGCTGGTCGAGAGCGATCGCATAGAGGATGCGCGTGCGCACTTCATGTGGCTTGCCGAGAACGACTGCGCCAAGGTGCCGTGCGACGTCGAGTACGCGGTGACGCTCGATGGGCTCGCGCGGATGGCGTACCTGGTTCGGCCACCCGACACCGTGCTGCGATCGATCTACGACCGGCTCCTCCCGTTCACCGGCTTCATGAACTGGAGCGGAGCCGGCATCAGCGGTCCCAACGACCTCGGTCTCGCGATGACGTCCGCCGCGCTCGGTCGCCACGACGACGCCGACCGCCACTTCGCCGCGACCCTCGCGCTCTGCGAGAACGCGCAGGCCCGCTGCTGGATGGCCCGCACCCACTTCGACTGGAGCCGTGTGCTCGCCGACCGCGGCGATGCACAAACGGCGCGCGAGCACGCCGGGATCGCAGTCGTGCTGGGCGAGGAGATCGGAATGGACGGACCGTTCGGCGTCGTTCTCCGCGGCCGCGCACTCCTGGAGTCGCTCGCATGACCGCCGGGCTGATCACCATCTTGTTCACCGACCTCGTCGGCTCGACCGAGCACGCGTCGGAGGTGGGCGATGCCGCGGCCGACGAGTTGCGCCGCGAGCACTTCGCCTCGTTACGCGAAGCGGTCGCGGCGACCGGCGGCACCGAGGTGAAGACGATCGGCGACGCGCTGATGGTGTCGTACTCGGGAGCGGCTGACGCGCTGGCGGGCGCGGTCGCGATGCAGCGCGCGGTCGACCGTCACAACCGGCGCCTCGAAGGACGGCGGCTCGAAATGCGCGTCGGCATAAGCGTCGGCGATGCAACGTTCGAGGACGGCGACTGGTTCGGCACTCCGGTCGTCGAGGCGTCCCGCCTCTGCGCGGCGGCCGCGGGTGACCAAATCCTCGTGAGCGACCTGGTACGCGCCCTCGCTGGCTCGCGCACCGAGTTCGACGTCATCCCCTTGGGCAGTCGGGAGCTCAAGGGACTGCCCGCACCGCTCACGGTGTGCGAGGTCGAGTGGCGGGCGCCGGTCGATTCGACCACGGTGCCGCTCCCCGCATTCGTCGACACGTCGCCGACGTTCCCGTTCGCCGGACGCAACGAGGTCTACGACACGGTGCTCGCGGCGTGGAAGGAGACCGCCGAGGGCGCGCGGCGCGCGGTGCTGGTGTCGGGCGAGCCCGGTATCGGCAAGACGCGTCTCGTGAGCGAGCTCGTCCGGCACGCGCACGAATTGGGAACGACCGTGCTGTGGGGTCGCTGCGACGAAGAGCTCAGCGTTCCGTTCGAGCCCTTCGCCGAAGCGTTGCGGCATTACGTCGCGTGCGTGCCCGCAGACCGCGTCAAGGCGGAGCTTGGTTCGCTGGGCGGCGAGCTGACGCGCGTGTTGCCCGACCTCTCTGCACGCGTTCCGGGGCTGGCGGCGCCGGTGCAGACCGATCCCGAGACCGAGCGGCACCGCTTGTTCGAAGCGGTCAGCGACTTCCTCGCCGCGATGTCGGTCACCGACCCGGTGATCCTCGTGCTCGACGACATCCACTGGGCCGACAAGCCGTCGCTGCTCTTGCTGCGGCACATCCTTCGTTCGGGGTCACCGATGCGGCTGCTCGTGCTCGCGACGTATCGCGACACCGATCTCGACCGGACGCATCCGCTCGCCGACGTGCTCGCCGACCTCCGGCGCCAGGCCGGTGTCGACCGCGTCGACCTGGGCGGGCTGGGGCCGTCGGAGGTCGCGTCGTTCATGGAAGCGGCCGCCGGCCACGACCTCGACGAGCCGGGCGTCGCGCTCGCGCAGGCCGTCTTCGCGGAAACGCAGGGCAACCCGTTCTTCGTCGGCGAGGTGCTGCGCCACCTCGCCGAGTCGGGTGCGATCGTGCAGCGCGACGGCCGGTGGACCAGCGACATGACGCTCGAAGAAGTCGGCATCCCCGAAGGCATCCGCGAAGTTCTCGGCCGCCGGCTCTCGCGTCTCTCGGAGACCGCGAATCGTGCCCTCGCCGTCGGCGCGGTGATCGGTGCGACCTTCGACCTCGCGACGATCGAGGCCGCGGGTGGCCCGACGGGCGACGAGCTGTTCGACGCGCTCGACGAGGCCGCAGTCGCCTCGATCGTACGCGAGGTGCCCGGCACCGTCGGCCGCTACACGTTCGCGCACGCACTCGTGCGTTCCGCGCTGTACGAGGAGCTCACGACGAACCGCCGCGTGCGGATGCACTGGCGGATCGGCGAAGCGCTGGAGAAGCGCTACGAGCGACACATCGACGCGCACCTCGACGAGCTCGCATACCAATTCGTCGAAGGCGCGCTCGCCGGCGATCCCGCCAAGGCCGTCGACTACTGCCGCCGGGCCGGCGAGCACGCCGAGAGCGAGCTCGCGTTCGAGGCCGCCGCGCACCACTTCGAACGCGCCCTCGGCACGCTCGAGCTCGTCGACGACGACGATCCCGGCCTTCGTTGCGACCTCCAGCTCGCGCTCGCCGCCGCGTTGAACAACGGAGGCGACGAGCGGCGCTGGGCCGTGATGTACGCGGCGGCAGGGAGCGCGCGTGAGATGGGCGACGCCGAACGGCTCGCCCGCGCGGCGGCGATCCTGTCCATCATGCCATCGGACACGCGCGTCGACCCAGAGCTCGTGAGCCTGCTCGAAGAAGCACTCGACGCCATCGGCGACGAACCGACCGGGCTGCGCGCTCGGCTGATGATCGGGCTCGCCATGCAGTTGCAGTGGGGGCCCGAAGTGGAACGACGTATGCGTCTCGCGCGCGAAGCGCTCACGCTCGCGCGCGAAACCCGCGACCCCGAAGCGCTCGCCCTGGTGCTCGCGCGCGGCTGGGTGCTCATCGACGGATCCACGCCCTTCCTCAACGAGCTGCAAGCCCTGACCGACGAGGGTGAATCCGTCGCCCGCGACATGGGCAACACCGCCCGGCTCGCCGACGCACTACACGATGGCGCGTACTACGCCGCATGCCGCGGCGACCGGGCGACGTTCGAAGCCAAGCTCGACGCGGCGGCGCGGATCTACGGCACGCTACGCCGTCCCGTCTCCGACTGGACGGTCAACAACGATGCCACCAACCGCGCCGAGTACCACGGCGAGCTGGACCGGGCCGAGCAGTTCGCCGCGCAGACGGTCGAGCTGGGCCGCCGCGCCGATATCCCCGAGAACGCCGTCTTCGTCGTCGTCGGCGGCCAGCTCTACCAGATCCGGCGCGCGCAGGGCCGGCTCGACGAGATGGTGCCGACCCTCGCCGCGCTTTCCGAGTCGACGCCGGACATCCCGTTGTTGCGCCTCGTGTACACCGGCGCCCTCGTCGAGACCGATCGACTCGACGAGGCGCGCCCGCACTTCGCCTGGCTCACCGAGAACAACTGCGCGAACGTCCCGCCCGACCTCGAGTACGCCGTCACACTGTGCGCGCTCGGCCGCTTCACCTACGACCTACGGCCACCCACCGAGATCCTGCACTACCTCTACGAGCATCTAGGACCGTTCGCGGGCACGTTCAACTGGAGCGGACAAACGATTACCGACGCCAACGACCTCGGGCTCGCGGTGATCGCCGCCACGCTCGGACGGGCCGACGTCGCCGACGGCCACTTCGCCGCCGCGATCGCACTGTGCGAACGCGCCGGCTCGCGCGCCAACCTGGCCCGCTCCCTCTTCTGGTGGGCGCGCGTCCTCGCCGACCGCGGCGACGCCTCGGCCGCGCGCGCACACGCCGAAACCGCGGTCGCGCTCGGCGAAGAGCTCGGCATGACCGGACCGTTCGGGGTCGTTCCCCGAGGCCGCACACTCCTGGCGTCGCTATGAAGCAAACCGCCGAAGGCGACGCCGGTGTCGAGCTTGGGCGGCCCGTAGTAGACCGTTGCTAGCGCAAGCAAGTACGCTCGCGGGCTCATGGCGCCCCGACCCCCCCGTGTACGTCCGCTGACACCTGATGAGGAGGCGTTCTGGCGGGCATTCCTCAAGGCGTGGATCGTGGTCCCGCGGGTGCTGTTCGCCGAGCTCGAAGAGGCGGAGCATCTCGGCGGGAGCGAGTACAGCGTCCTGGCGGTCCTCTCCGAAGCGAAGGGCCGTCGGTTGCGAATGAGTGAGCTCGCGTCGAGCATCGCTCTGTCCATTAGCGGGATGACCCGGATCGTGGACCGCCTGGCCAAGGACGGTCTGGTGCAGCGAGTCCGGGACGACGAGGACACTCGGATGGTGATCGCCGTCCTCACGGACGCCGGACTTCGTCGCCTGAAGCACGCGTACCCCGTACATCTTGCCGGCGTGCGCCGCAACGTGATCGACCACCTCGATGGATTCGATCTGGGCGCCCTGGCAAAGGCATTCGAGCGATTCGGAGATCCCGAAGGGCCCTGAGGGGAACTCGACGACGCGTCGGTTTTCTTGCCAACAGTTGGCACGATTTCTGTACGCGCCGCGTCGGTTTTCTTGCCAACAGTTGGCACGATTTCTGTACGCCCGAGTAACTTGCTTGACACAGCAAGTGTCTCGGGTTAACGTGCGCGTTTCCCGCCGGGCCCAGGGTTGTTTCTTGGGAGGTGTGCGAGGTGGCATCGATACCTCATGTCCTCGACCACGTCGACGAGTCGCGCGGTCCGCGGCATGGTCGGGACCTCATGCGTGCACGAGAGCGGGAGACGATCGGACGGCTCCTCGACGCCACCCGGGCCGGCCACGGTCAGGCGATCGTGGTACGAGGTGAGGTCGGGATCGGGAAGACGTCGTTGCTCGAGTTCACGGTGGATTGCGCGTCGGGATTTCAGGTTGCGCGAATCGACGGAATCGAGTCGGAGCAGGAGCTCGGGTTCGCCGGGTTACATCGTCTGTGCGCGCGAATGCCCGGTCGAGTCGACCGCCTCCCGGCTCCGCAGCGTGAGGCGTTCGCCGCGGTATTCGGTGTCAGCGCGGGGAGCGCGCCGGATCGCTTCTTCGTCGCGCTGGCCGTGCTGGGACTGTTTTCCGAGGTGGCCGCAGACAAGCCGTTGATTTGCGTCGTCGACGACGCGCAGCTACTCGACCAGCCTTCGATCCAAGTGCTCGCGTTCGTGGCGCGCCGATTGCGTACCGAGCGGGTCGCGCTGGTATTCGCGGTGCGCGAACCGAGCGACGAGTTTACCGGGCTGCCCGAACTTGTCGTCGACGGTCTTTCGGACGCGGAGTCGCACGCGCTCCTCTCGTCGGTCGTTCCCGGCCCGCTCGATGCGCGCGTTCGCGATCGCGTCATCGCCGAGTCTCAGGGCAACCCCCGCACGCTTCTCGAGTTTCCGCACGCTTTGACCGCGACCGAGCTCGCCGGAGGTTTTGGCGTGCCGGCGACGCGATCGGCCACCAAGCGGGCCGCCGAGCGCTTCGCGTCGCGGCTGGATGGTCTTCCGCCCGAGACGCGACAGCTGCTGCTCATCGCGGCTGCGGAGCCGGAGGGCGATCCGGCCTTGCTGTGGCGCGCGGCCACTGCGTTAGGGCTTGACGCCGGCGCGGCGTACCGCGCCGAGTCCGACGGGTTGCTCCGGTTCGGCGAGCGCGTCGCGTTCGTGCCTCCCGAGATGCGATCGGCCGTCTACCGCGGCGCGTCACCCGACGACCGCCGGCGCGTCCACGGGGCGCTCGCAGAGGCGATCGACCCCGATAGTCATCCGGATCGGCGGGCGTGGCACCGCGCGCATGCGACGCTCGCGCCAAACACCGAGGTCGCCGACGACCTCGAAAACTCGACCGGGCGAGCGCGGGAGCGCGGTGGCGCGGCGGCTGCGGCCGCGTTCCTCGAACGATCGGCTCTCTTCACGCCCGAACCCGGCCGCCGCGCCTCGCGGACACTCGTCGCCGCGCACGCCAAGCTCGTTGCCGGGGCGCCGCACGTCAGCGCCGACCTCCTGAACGCCGCGAGCGCGGGGCCGCTCTCCGAACTCGAACAGGCGCGGCTGGAGCGGCTGCGGGCTGAGGTCGCGTTGACGCTGCGACGAGCAATCGATGTGCCGTCTCAGATCCTGCGCGCCGCCAAAGCGCTCGAGCACCTCGATGTTCCGATGGCGCGCGATGCGTACATGCGAGCGCTCGAAGCCGCGCTGTTCCCGGGTCGACGCGGGACGAGTCTGGGTGTGGTCGACACGGCGGAGGCAGCGCGCGCAGCACCACCGACGACCGAGATCCCGCGCCCGGTCGACTCTCTGCTCGACGGACTGGCTGCGCTGTTCACCGACGGGTACGCGGCCGGCGTGCCGGCGCTGCGACGCGCCGTGGTCGCCTTCCAACACGAGGAGGACACTCGCTGGTTCGCACTCGCGTGCCGCGCGGCGGCGGAGCTCTGGGACGACCAGGCAACGCACGCGCTCGCGAGTCGCCACGTCGAGCTGGCTCGCGACGCCGGCACGTTGATATTGCTCCCGATCGCGCTCAACTACCTCGCGGCCTTGCAGGTGCACGCCGGCGACTTCTCGGGCGCGTCTGCGCTGATCGACGAAGCCGGCGCGATCGCGCACGCGACGGGTCAGGGGCGCATAGTGCAAACGTCGTTGCTGTTCGCGGCCTGGCGCGGCGACGAGACGAGCATACGAGACGCGATCGAACGCGGAGACGGGCGACACCCCACACGCCCCCGGTACGCGCCTGCCGTCCTCTACAACGGTCTCGGCCGTTACCGAGACGCGCTCGCGGCGCTGGACAGCAGGCCTGAGGCTGAAGAAGGTTTCTGCTGCTGGCTCTTACCGGAACTCGTCGAAGCGGCCGCACGTAGTGGCGAGTACCAGGTCGCGACGAGTGCGGTCAAGCGGCTCTGCGAACGAACACAGCTCAGCGGAACGGACTGGGGGCTCGGGATCGAGGCACGCGCGCGCGCGCTCGTGAGTGACGACTCGGTCGCCGAGCAGTTGTACCGGGAGGCAATCGATCGACTACGCCGCTGCCGCGCGGCTGCGCACGTTGCGCGCGCCCATCTTCTCTACGGCGAATGGCTCCGGCGGCAGCGTCGACGCATCGACGCTCGCGAAGAGTTGCGCGCGGCACAGGACATGTTCTCGAGGATGGGCGCAGAGGCATTCGCCGCGCGCGCCACTCGCGAGTTGCTTGCGACTGGTGAGCGGGCGCGCAAACGCGCCGTCGACACGGTGGCGCACCTCACCGCGCGCGAAGCACAGATCGCCGAGCTCGCGCGGAACGGTCACTCGAACCCGGAGATCGGCAAACGGCTGTTCATCAGCGCCCGCACGGTCGAGTACCACCTGCGCAAGGTCTTCACCAAGCTCGAGATTCGCTCGCGTATCGAGCTCGAGCACGTTCTGCCGTCCGGAGCACTCGACAGCTAGGAAAACGGCATGCGATCGACAACGCTGGGTCGGCTGGGCCTCGGCGTCACGCTCGGAGCCTCGCTGGTCGTCGTTCTCGACTTCAGCATCGTCAACGTCGCGCTGCCGGCGCTCAGTGTCGCGATGGGCGTGTCCACGACGACGTCGGAGTGGGTCATCACTGCGTACGCGTTGACGTTCGGCGGGCTGCTCGTGCTGGGTGGGCGCGCGAGCGACTTCTTCGGCCGGCGGCGCATGCTGCTCGCCGGCCTCGTCGTGTTCGCGCTCGCGTCCGCGACCGGCGGCGTCGCGGTGAGCTTTTCGTTGCTCGCCGCGTCACGGGCAGTCCAAGGCGTCGCCGCTGCGCTCGTCATGCCGGCCGCGTTGTCGATTCTGACGACGAGCTATCCGGAAGGCCCCGCACGCAATCGCGTCCTCGGCTACTTCGGCATGACGGCGTCGGCCGGCTTCGTCGTAGGGCTTGTCGCGGGCGGCATCCTGGTCGACACGGTCGGCTGGCGTGGCGTGTTCTTCGTGAACGTGCCGGTGTGTCTCGCGCTCGCCACGGTCGGGTCGAAAGTGTTGCCCGCGGGAATCACCGAGGCGGGCCCTCGCCGTCTCGATCTTCCGGGCGCAGTGCTCGTGACATCGGGGACGGCCGCGTTGGTGTACGCACCGACGCTCGGCACCAACGACGGCTGGGCATCGTTGCCCTTCGTCGCCTGCCTCCTTGTGAGCTCGGTGTTGTTCGGCGCGTTCGTCGTCGTCGAACGTCGGAGTCCGCAGCCCCTGGTGCCTTTGGGGATCTTTCGGCATCGCACACTCGTCATCGGTGACGTGCTCAGCGGTTTGATGGGAGCATGGGTCGCGGGCGAGGTTTTGGTATTGAGCCTCTATAGCCAGCAGGTGCTCGGCTATTCGCCGCTCGTCGCCGGTCTCGTTGCGCTCCCGCAGGGCCTCGGAGGTCTTTTGCGAGGCGTGCTCGGCACTCGGCTGATCGATCGGATCGGGCTCAGGGCGTTCCTCGCCGGAAACTGCTTGCTCGCCGCCGTCAGCACGATTGCGCTGTTCCGCTTCGCGGTGACGACTCACTATCCGGGGTTGGGCATCGTGTTGCTCGCCTTCGGGTTCGGTTCGACGAATGTCGTGTTCGGATCGACGGTCGCCGCCAGCACGAGCGTCGTGAACCGCGAGCAAGGCCTCGCGGGCGCGCTCGTGAACGCGACCCGTCAGATTGGTGCCGCAGTCGGCGTCGCCGTGCTGCTGTCGATTGTCGCGATCGACGCGACGGCGCACGCGTCGACGGCACAGCTCGCCGCCGGCTATCGGTTGGCGTTGGCATGCGCGGCCGGTGTTGCGGCCGCGGCGGCGGCGCTGAGCCTTCGGATCTCGAGCCGCCAGGTGACGCGCGATTTACAGCCAACGGTCGAGACGACGGCGGAAGAGGCCGGGACCGTCCTGGTAGCGACACGGCCAGGCTCTCGTGGCCGCGAGCGCGCATCATCAGGGCAACCATCCCCTGAAGGACTCTCGGAGTAACGGACATGGACCGGTATCTCGTCGTCGTCAACTACGACGGTCCGCACGACCGGCTCGTCGCCGAGGTGCGCGCGTTCGCGCTCGCCGGCGAAGCACGGTTTCACATCGTCGTGCCCGCAGTCCCGAACGCGGGGAGCCAGACCGAAGGTCGAGCGCGCGCCGCCGCGGCACGCCGGCTCGATGCTGTCGAGTCCGCACTCGCACAGGTACCCGGTGTCGACGGCGAGGTCGGCGACGCGGACGTCTACACGGCGATCCGAGACTCGCTTGACCGTGCCGCATACGACGTGCTTGTCGTGGTCACTCCACGAGTTGACGATCGCGAACGCGCCCGGATCGTCGATCGCCTCGTTCGCCTGTTCGGGCTCCCGGTAGTGCACGTGAGCGCCGACGAGAGCACCTGGCTGCAACATCACCCGATGGGCCTCGGCCTCGGAATCGATCAAGGTGCGACGCGCCGCGGACCGCTGACCGCCGCCCGCCGCCACGGCCGCAGCCTGCGGCTCCTCGCACTCGCACTCGCATGCTGCGTGCTCTTTGCGACGACGATCGCCGGGTTCACGTGGGGGGCGTCGCGAGGCAGCGCGACCCAACCGTTCCCGTCGATCACCGCGACCGAATCCGACTTCACCATCCAGCTGTCGGCATCGCGAGCGTCAGCCGGGCCGATCTCGCTCGTCGTCCGCAACCGAGGACCGTCGGCGCACGAGCTCGTCGTGTTCCGCACGACCCTCGCGCTCGGCGCGCTCCCCATCGGCTCCGACGGCAACGTCAACGAGGACTCGACGAAGCTGGAGAAGGTCGCCGACAGCGGCACCAACATCCCGCCCGGCCAGTCGCGCACGCTCTACGCCATCCTCACGCCGGGAAGCTACGTCTTCATCTGCAACCTGCCCGGCCACTACCGGCTCGGCATGCACGCGGCACTGGTCGTGCAATGACCGGGATGCTGTTCGCCGCCCATATCAAGAGGAGTCGAATGATGCCCCAGGTCTCATCCCTGCGTGAACGACACCGTGACGGAAGCACCACCCGTCTTGCAGTCACCATCACCGGCGACGTTTCCCCGGCGGAACAGGTCGACGCGCTCGCAATCTTCGAACAGCTGTCGCGGGACGCGGGGCATGGCGTCCGGTGCGCTCGATTCCGCATCGAGGCACGAGTGCAGGCAGACGGCCTGTCAACCGTGGATGGCTTCATGATCCTCGAAGACGGACGCGCGCTCTTCGGCTGGAGCGTCGACCGAACGATGCTGGGCGCCGCGCGCGATGTCAGCCTGCGATTACGCGCGCGGATCTACGCAGCCTCGCGCCGTCCGGAACTCGACCAGACGGCGTAGTCGACGTCATGTTCATCGCCTGCATCGTCATTGCCTCGGTGCTCGCGCTCTTGCTGCTCGCATCGGCAGCCTCCAAGCTGCGCCGCGACCCGCGCGTCGTCCGGACGATCCACGAGACCGTCGGCGTCCCGTTGCGGTTCCTCCCGCACCTCGCCGCCCTCGAGATCGCGGCCGCGGCCGGTCTCCTGATCGGCTTGGCCTGGGCGCCGCTCGGCGTCGCAGCTGCAGCCGGCGCTGTCCTCTACATGATCGGCGCCGCCATCGGCCACGTACGCGTCCACGACTCGAAGGGCATCGCCGGCCCGACGCTGCCACTGGCGCTCGCCATTGCCGCCTTGGTCACCCGCTTGCTCAGCATGTGACGGGCGCCCACCAATCCGAGATCGCGCTACTGAGGGTCGCGCGGTTCGCGGCGGCCGATGAGGGCGACGGCCATGAGCGCGATGAGCGGGCCGGTGTTGGGGTCGGTCGCCTGGCCGCTGTAGAGCTGGCCCAGGTCTTGTCCGGTCATCCAGATGGCCAGCGCGAGGACGAAGCCGGCGGTCGCGGCGAGGGTGCGGCTTCTCCGGTGGAGTGCGGCGAGGCCGATCAGTGCCTCGACGACGACGAGCGCGACGACGACCGCCAGACCGTGATGACTTGCAAAGTTGCCCACTGACGTTTGGAGCCGGTTGAGCCAGTGCGGCGCACCGGCACCGGCACCGGTGAGCGCGTCTGCGACCGCGGCGCCGGTGTTCTGGCCGGGGAGCGCTTGGAAAGCGGCTCCGCCGACCCAGAGCACGGCCCACGCGAGCGGCAACCAGCGTGCCGGTGCGTCGTGGGGGCGATCGCGCCGCGGCCACGCCGCGAGCGCGAGCACGCCATACAGCAGCACCGCCCCCGGCGCGCCGTTCAAGAGGCTCGCATGCCCGCTGGCGAGGCCGGACAGGCCCTCGCCGAAGAACCACACGCCGAGCACCCAGGGAAGCGACGCCGCGAGCGCGAGCCGGGCGGTGCGCGGGACCAGTAACCCCAGCCCGATAAGCAGCTGGGTTACGGCGAACGGCAGGTCCCAGACGAGCGGGTGTGCCGCGATGAGGTTCGCGGCCCAGCGGATCGGGCCGGCGACGACGAGGGGCTGCCCAACGGCGAGCGGCGCGATGACTTGCCGGGCGAACCCGGTTCCGAGCATGAACGGCTGGAGTTGCAGCGCGCCGTCCAGCAACCAGAGGAGCCCCAAGACGATCTGTATTTGTCGGCGCGTGATGCGAACGCCATCCGACGGGAACGCGGTGTTCAGGAAGTGCACGGGCCGGGCCGCACGCGGCGACCCGGCCCGGACCGTTGTCGTTGCCACTCTCGGTCTTCCTACTGAGAGGAGTCCGTGTAGCGGCCACCGGTGTTCTGGTTCCAGAGCCGGCGGTTGCCCATCTCGGAGACATAATCGACGCGGGCCTGCTGCCCCCACGTGACCTGGTTCCAGCTGCCGATCACGTAGGTCATGTTGTACGGCCCGTCGGCGGGTGTCGTCAGATACGTAGGTGCGACCGACTGGTAGTAGCTCTCGAGCTGGGTCGGGAGCTTGCCGGAGCTGTCCGTGAACAGCAGCGGTGCGTGGAAGCCCAGGTGGGAGAGCGGGGCGGATGCGACCGCGCCCTGCCAGTCATTGATGTTGACGAGCGTGAAGCCGTGGCCCGGGCCGGTGATCTTCCAGCCGACCATGCCGGCCGGGTCCCACATCTTCGCGAACGCGATCGCGGTGTCGACAGGAGTGTCTACGGGATCGGCGTTGAAGGCGACGATGTCGTCGTTGGTGACCCGGATGACGGTCCCGTATGCCGCGAGCTGCTTTGCGACTGCACCCGAGATCTGGGTCGGGCCGCCGAACAGGTAGATGCGCGCCTGCCCGTTACGGCGCTTGAGCGCGTCGATCGTGGGCTGCGGGACTGCGTTCTTGTTCACCCACAGCAGCCCGGAAGCCATGTGCGCGACCCAATGCGTGGCCGGGAGCAGGTACTGGTAGTCGGTCCCGTCCATCGAGCCGACCATCACGTTTTCCATCCCGTTGCTCATGTTGGCGACGCCGGTGTCGGGGTTCTCGATCGAGCCGTAGAGCTTGTCGACCTGGTTGGCGAGCTCGGGCACGTTCGACGCGGTCACGGTGACGTACTTGACGCCGATCGCCTTCAGTTGGTTCTCGACACCCGAGTTGGCCGCGGCGCCGACGAGGAACACATCGACGTTGTTGAAGCGCGAGATACCGG
>JALYLU010000033.1 GCA_030774075.1 Actinomycetota bacterium
CATCTGGAGCCAGACCGAGATCCGCGAGTGTCTCCAAGACACGATCTCGGCGTGGGAGTCGTGGTCGGAATTGCACCAGGCGTACGAAGGACCGTGGCGTGAGCTCGTTCACCAGTCGGGCCGCGTACTCCACGCGCTGTCGTACCAGCCGACGGGAGCCATCTGCGCGGCGGCGACCACCTCGCTGCCGGAGACCGTGGGCGGCAGCCGAAACTGGGATTACCGGTACTCGTGGGTTCGGGACGCGAGCTTCACCATCGAAGCCCTCTGGGTCGCGGCCTGCCCCGATGAGGCCAACGACTTTTTCGAGTACATGACGACGTCAGCCGCCACGTCGGTCGGGCGCGGGGTCGATCTGCCGGTCATGTTCGGTATCGGTGGAGAGCGCGATCTCTCGGAACGGGAGCTTGTGCACCTTCCCGGTTGGCGGGACAGCGCGCCGGTGCGCGTCGGGAACGCTGCGTGGAACCAGCGCCAGCTCGATGTTTACGGCGAACTGCTGAACTCTGTGTATCGGTTGTCCGACCAGATCACCGAACTCGCGCCTGCGATCAGAGCCTTCCTCATTGACTCGGCCGACGCGGCCGCGCGGCGCTGGGTCGAGCGCGACCAAGGAATTTGGGAGGTACGGGGAGAAGCGCGCGACTTCGTGTACTCGAAGTTGATGTGTTGGGTCGCGCTGGAGCGCGCGGTCGCGCTCGCCGATCGGCTCGAAGCCCACGACCGTGTCGAGCATTGGAGAAAGGTGCAGCACGAGATTCACGAGGCGATTGTGACGAAGGGTTGGAGCGACCGCGCCAACGCGTTCACGCAGTCGTTCGGCTCCGACGATCTGGATGCCTCGAACCTCATGATGGCTCTCGTCGGGTTCCTGCCCGGCGACGACCCGCGCATCCTCGCAACAATCGACGCGACCGACGAACGTCTCACCGACGGCGCGGGTCTCGTCTATCGCTACCGGTCCCATGACGGTCTCGAGGGAGAAGAGGGCACCTTCCTTCTCTGTACGTTCTGGCTTGCGCACGCGATGGCCCTGTCGGGCCAACCGGCTAGAGCCCGCACGGTCTTCGAGCGGGCCGCCGCGTTCGTCAACGATGTCGGGCTCCTCGCCGAGGAAGTCGACGCCGAAACTGGCGAGCTATTGGGCAACTTCCCCCAGGCGTTCAGCCACATCGGGCTCGTGAACGCCGCCTGGGCGATCTCCGAAGCGGAGCGGCGCCACGCGGAAACAGCGGAAGCGCCGACTTTGTAGACGGATTCGTAAACGGAAGTTGGGTCCGGACCCATCCCTGGGCAACTGCCCCTTCGTCAGAGACACTTCGCAGGGTGAAGGCGCTGCCTTGGCCGTCGGTGGGCGGGGCGCTCGACGACCGGCAACGCCTTCGGGCTTCAGCGTATGTCCCGCTGGTCTGTCCGAAGTCGCGGGCACCTCGCGGGAGGCCCGCTCGGCCACTTCGCGATCAGGGCGGATCGATACCGCTGCGTCGTTGCTTCCGAAGCGCGTTATGCAGGCACGATTTGCCGGATCTGCGTATCAGGAATGTTCGCGATGTCGGCAGGCGAGTGGCAATAGCGTGCTGCGCATCGGGTGTGATCAGGCCGCCGGGGGGCCGAGGAGCGGAGCGATGATGTCGATCGCAGCGGATGCCAGCGTCGCGTCACCGTCAATCGTCAGGAGCGAGGCGACCTCGTCCTGCGAGATCCCGCGTGAAAGCATCGCCACGGCATCTGCGGGCGAGACGGCGATCCGCGCAGTCGCCGCTCGATCTGCGCTCCCCTCGCGCACCGCCCAACGATCGGCTTCGCGCGCCACGGTCCAGGCGCCGATCGCGCCGAAGTCGACCGCAATGGCCGAACCGTCTGCGGGCGCGTAGTTCACCATCCACGCCGCCAGCACGTGCACCGTGACCCTCGCGGCCGAGGTGGCCAGCAGCACGCGTGACCTTCAACGGAGCAGTTCACAACTCCGGGCGAACGAGGCGGGCGCCGTTGTCCGCGACCTCGACAAAGCGGCGGACAATGTCGGCTGCATCGGCGTCGAGCCGACAAGGCATCGACGTGGCTGCGACAAGATCGAGCGTGTGGAGGACAACCTCGACGCAGCGAGTCGCGCAGAGCGCCTCGAGAGTCATTCTCTCGTTGCCCGCGGTGACTACTCGGCGGGGATCCTCTCCAGCAAGGACATCGATTAAGTCGACGAGCCGACGCGCCATCGCATTCCGCACCTCAGCCCAGCCAGTTGCTGCTGCCGCACGGGTCTGTTTGTCGATGGCGTCAGCGAACTGATCGACATTTCGGTACCACTGCAGAGGCGACGATGTAGCAACGCCACATGGTTGGGAAACGGTGGCTCGAAGGACGAGGTCGAGGCTGGCGGTGAGGTGAGCCGCGAGCTCGATCACACGCCATGATCCAAGCCGGGTCGGCAACCACCACTGTTGCTCGGAAAGTGTCTCGATGAATGCGTTCGTCGCTCGGAACTGCATGAGCATTGCTTCGCAGGCACCGGTCGCGTCGAAGTCGTCAGCCACGAGCGCATATTGCCCGCTCTGGGGACGCTCATGCGAGCGCCGATCGATAGCTATGAGCTAGCGCGTGCGACGATATGTCACATGAGTCGACCGCATTTCGCGTGGGCACACACGACCATCGATTCTTGCGATCCCGAGCGTGCAGCGGTGTTTTGGGGTCGGCTGCTCGATCTGGAGCCAGTTCCGCGACAGGACGGCTGGTACGTGCTCGGCCCGACCGCGACTGGCGGTCCGATGCTGTACTTCCAACCGGTTCCGGAGCCGAAGATCGGAAAGACACCCGTGCACATCGACCTATGGGTCGACCACCTTCCAGAGGCGATCGAGCTCGTCGAGAAACTAGGCGGACGTCGGACTGCTGAAAGTCGCGATGTTCGGGGCGGAACACTCGCTGTGATGGCGGACCCAGACGGCACAGAGTTCTGCCTGATCACCTTCCCACTCTGAGCGACGCACGGCGAGCCGCACAAAGCCGACGGACGTTTACGTGGTGTACGCGCGCGTCGGCGGTGAGGTGATCTCGTAGCGGTTGCCGTCGGGGTCATGGAAGTAGAAGAACGCGTGATGCTCCGACTCGGAAAACGAGCTGACGTCCACGCCAGCGGCAGCAAGTCGGGCATGGACCGCTCGTGGATCGGGGGCGTTGAACGATAGAAACGAGTTCCTTCGGTTCTCCTCGCGTAAGCGCGTCAAACCAACGGGGAGTTGCCACAGCGCGAACTGCAATCCGGCCAACCGATAAACCGCGAGCGGATGTCCAACGCCGTCGTTGGCGATAAGAACTGGTTCTAGCTCGAGCACTCGACGAAACCACTCGACACTGCGATCGCGATCAGCGACGCGCACGACCATTGAACCAGACGTCACTTCGCCAGCGATCCCCATTCGGGTTCAGGATGCCTGAACCGCGCTCGCTTGTCACGGGCATTCGTCGAGAACAGGATGACGGCGCAAGGAGATGGCTAACGCTTCGGCGAGGTCGGTCTTTGTGCGGTGTACATAACGGTGAGGAATGGCCGGGTCACATGACCGCCGAAGTCCCGCTGGACGAGCGCTTCAAGCGCGTCGAGTGCGCATGTCTGTTCGTGCGCCGGTCGGCGGAGCACGACCGCCATAGTCGCATACAACGCGCGAACCGCGCCCGCGTCGAAGTCCTGTTCCGTGCGGATGAGTTCGCTTTGGACGTTGACGAAGCCCGCGTCGCGCAGGCCGGCGCACCGGGCCGTTTCGTCGATCTGAAAGGGCGGGCGGCCCGGCTCGATGATCGGCGGTGATACGCCAAGTACGGTCTGGGCCGCCGCGGCGAAGTCGTCGAGCGTATTTGGGTCCTCGAACAGCATCCACCAGATCGCGACCCATCCTCCGGGGTGTAGAAGCCGTCGCAGCTTGTGAAGGCCATCGTGCTGGTCGACCCAATGGAACGATGTCGCCGCGACCGCGAGATCGAACGTGCCCTCTGGTAGGAGTGCGTCTTCGAATGGTGCGACGACAACCTCAAGCTCCGCGTCGCGCAAGCTCTCGTGAAGGAACGCCGCGAGCGACGGGTTGGGCTCTACGCCGACGACGACGGCGCCCGACGACAGCAGCGGTCGGGTCACAAGGCCGGTCCCCGGTCCGATCTCCAAGACCCGAGACCCGTCGCCGAGACCGCAACCATGGCGCAGCACCTCGTAGACCCGTTCGGGATAACGGGGACGTCCCGCGTCGTAGGCAGCCGGGTCTTGCCCGTAAAGGTCGCGTCCTGAGGAACGATCGAAGCCGCCCTCCGCCGGGTCGCCGGTCATCCGATCAGCTTGCCCGACGCGGAAGCCAGGTGTGACGGCGCACGTGCGTGGCGACGCACTCGACCCGGACGTTGCCGGTCAGGTCCTCCCAATCGAACCGTGTACTCCAGTGCATGGTCGGGACCTCAGCTGTTGCGGCATCCCGCAGCGACGCGCACAGATTGTCGTCGGTAAGGCCGCGTTGTGCCACGAGCAGAGGCCGCACAGAACGACAACGTTGTCCAGACGCGCGCCCCCGAACGCAGTGGCCGACCTAGCCGTAACGCCGGGTTGGGCGCCCCAAGGACCTGCCCGAACCTGCGGCCAGCAACTGCCAGAGGCCCGACGGATCCGCCTTTGGGACGAGGGCGCCTGCCGACGTGGCGATGTCGATAATGGACTTTCGCCAGCGCAAATCGTTTTGCAGCATCGCTCGGATTGTTTCGAGACTTCCCGGCGCGCGCGTCCCTGAGTGGCACTCATGCCGCCGCGACGCGGCGCGGCCCATCGACGTCGTCGCTGACCGTGGCCGGCGGCTAAACGTCGGCGATCGTGATGTTCCGCGCCGACCCCATCTCGTCGAGGAAGGTCGCGATCTCACCGGTGAGGCGGCGGGGAGTGACTCGCA
The DNA here is from genome assembly GCA_030774075.1 of Actinomycetota bacterium. Lineage (GTDB taxonomy): Bacteria > Actinomycetota > Acidimicrobiia > IMCC26256 > PALSA-610 > PALSA-610. The sequence continues at coordinate 4,923 of JALYLU010000033.1, forward strand.
GTTCGAACATCCGCGCCGGCAACAGCCGCCCCTGAGGCAGGAGCTCGACGAGCCGCTTCGCGTCGCTGAACGGGTGGATCAGGTCGCTCGTGTGGGCGATCACGAGCGTCGGCACGGCGATGGCGCGGCGCTGCTCGACGGTCGGTGCCACGGGGCCGGTCAGAATCCCGTGCAGCACGGCCTTCACGACCTCGGGCCGCGTCGAGAGCGCCTCTAGCACGCTGTCGATCGAGCCCATGCCCGTCCGCGGGATGTGACGTGCCAGCCGCGCGACGAGACCCGCTGGGCCGCTCGCGTAGTGCATCGCGAGGAGCAGCGGCGTGAACAACATCGCGGCCGCGGGCACCGCCCATTCGAGCACCGGCATCTCGAGAAGCAGACCCGCCACGCGTTCCGGTGCGCGCACGGCGACTTGCAAGCTGACGTCGGCGCCGAGCGACACACCGCCGATCACCGCGTAGTCGACCCCGAGGTGGTCGAGGAACGCCACGACCTCGTCGGCGTAGCTATCCATCCGATACGCGGACGCTTGCGGCGGCTTGTCACTGCGTCCGTGCCCGAGGAGATCGAGCAGCGCGACGCGGACTCCGCGCTCTGCAAGTGACTTGGCGAGCCCGCGGTTCATCTGCGAGTCCATGAGGAGTCCGTGCAGGTACACGAGCGTACGCTTGCCGGTGCCGTGCACCTCGTAGGCGAGACGCGTGCCCCGGTGCTCGAACGAGCCAACTTCGATGCTCGTGGGCATGTCACCTTCGTAGGAAGCTCGGGGTCGAGTGCATCCTCATACCAAGCTAGGCGGCGACGTCACTCCCCGTGGCTGACGGTCTCATCATTGTCGATCGTCGATACCTGAACTCACGCCCTCGGTGATCGTCGGCGCCATCGCAACCGCGAAAGTAGGCGGCCCGTCGGGCCGTGGGCACGGGCATTCAACGCGATTGGGATCACGTTGGTTATCACTTCGCCGAAGGCGTCGGGATCGGCGAGCAGCCAGGAGTGGCTGCCCGCGACAGTCACCGACCGCGCACCGCCCAGCGCCTCGCACATCGCGTCGAACGACGCTCGCGTGACGAGCTCGTCGCGCTCACCCCAGAGGACGACGACGGGTACCCGGCGAGCCTTGAGCTCCTCGAGCTCGCCGGTAAGGTCGGCGTACCGGGCAACAGTCGCTGCGCGCCACAACGCCCGTGGGTTGCGCAGAGCGTTCGGAACGGCGGCTGCGAGCATCAACGGCAGCACGCGCGGGAGTTGTCGGAGCGGAAGCACGTCGTGCCCGAACTGTAAGCCCCAGTCCCACACGGGCCGTTGCGCGATCGACTGGATCACAGCGCCGTCGCGGCGCCATGCCGGCCCGCCGATCGAGTTGATCAGCACGAGCCCACGCACACGGCCGGGGTGGTCGTGCGCAGTCTGTATCGCGACGCCGCCCCCGAACGAGTGGCCCATCAAGACCACGGGGTCGGCGATGCCCACCGACATACAGAACGCATCGACCCATGCGGCGTAGCCGTCGAGTCCGTCGAGCCCGTCCGGCAGGGGTGCCGTCCCACCGAATCCGGGCAGCGCGGGCGCCCAGACTCGCAGACCACGCGCCAGCAACCGCGTCAGCGCGGCCCGATAAGGGTGACCCGACAGTGCCCAGCCGTGGAGGAACACGACCGGTGGACCTTGTCCGCCCACGCCGAACGTGGCGAGGCGACCCAACACCTCCGTTTGCCGCCACGCGAGCAGCGCTTTCTGCGCGTCTTCGACCACCCGACCATCGAACGGACTCGTCGAGCGCCCATTTCGGCGGCCCTTCGGAAAGAGCTCGACGCGCGGCGCGTCGTCGCTACAGGTGGCATTGCGCCGCAAGTCCGGCGAACCGTCCGGATGACCTCGTCGTCGGTCCCCCCGCATCAGCACAGTTGAGTGTTGTCCGGCGCCGTGTATCTGAGAAGAGGACAAGAGTGTGACTTTCGTGTGGACAACACGGCTGCTTGTCCACAACGCAGCCACACCTGGGTTTCTGCTGCACGTTTGGTCGGGCTGCCGGGACTTGAACCCGCGACCTCTCGACCCCCAGTTACCGCCCAACCGTCTCCCGGCGTCTCAATCCGTCGCACACTCCCCCACCGACCAGGTATTTCGCGACGGGTCCGGAGCCGTTGGCTCACTAGGTCTCGCTACGTTTCTTCGGTAAAATCTTAGGTAGACGCTGCGCCGCCGCGAGACACCAATCGGCAGTTCGCGCCAGTCGAAGTCGCGCTCCACACCCCCACAGCGGAACTCAGCATCCGGAAGGGACGGATTCTGACAACGCGGATGGTCTCGAAGGACACACGCGAGCGCCGGAGTCACCGCGGGAGGTACGGCGTGGTTGTGGTGCTGCTGTTACCAGTCGCCCTCGTCGTCGCCGCCGCGCTCGCCGCGGTCGTGGTCGTGCGGCGAAGTTCACTGCGCATCACAAGCGCGGGCGTCGAGATCCACAACTACCCGCAGTCGCCGATGCTGATTCCGCTGGCGCAGGTCCGACACTTCGAGGCCACGCCGCGGGTCGGCAACTTCGCGAGCCTCCGGCCCGCAACGGCCGCGCTGGTGCTCACTGACGGCTCGCGACTGCCCGTGCGAACCATCGCGGCGCCCGATGCCGGCAACGGGATCGACGCCCTGAACCAGCGCGTCGAATCACTGCGCCACGGCGGCTGAGCCGCGCCTTCCCGCCGAGCGATTCGCACCTCGAGACCTTTTGCTTCGGCGAGATACTCGAACCTCGACAACATCGCGTCCTCGCGGGATCGATCCACCATGGCCATGCCGTGAGCGCGCTTGAACGCAATGACCGCACCAACAGGTTCACACCGATCCCGCGTCGCGCGCGACGGATGTAGTGGGTGTTCCGTTCCCAGGAGTGGTGTCACGGAACGCGTTCCCGGCGTAGCCTGCGATGCCTTGGAGCAGGCCGCTGAGCTCGAGCGGCAACACGATTTTTGTGCTCGGTGATGCCCCGAGCGCCTTGAGCGCCTCGAGGTACTGGAGGCCCATGGTTTTGGCGTCCACGCGTTGCGCCGATTCGAACACGGTGCTCAGCGCGAGCGCGAAACCTTCCGCTCGGAGGATCGCGGCCTGGCGGTCCCCTTCGGCTTGGAGGATGTTCGCTTGTCTGGCGCCTTCGGCTTGGAGGATGTTCGCTTGTTTGTCCCCTTCCGCGCGCAGGATCGCGGCGGACTTGTCGCCTTCGGCTTCGGTAACTAGCGCGCGACGGGTCCGCTCGGCGGACATCTGGCGGGTCATGGCCTCTTGGACTGCGGGGGGCGGGGTGATCTCCCGGATCTCGACCGTGGTGACCTTGACTCCCCACCGTTCGGTGACCTGATCGAGTTTGGTGCGCAGCACCTCGTTGATTTGGTCGCGTTGCGCCAACACGTTGTCGAGCGAGATGTCGCCGACCACCGAGCGAAGCGTCGTCGCTGCGATGTTCTGCGCGGCGCCGGAGAAGTTCTCGACTTGGACAACGCTGGCTTGCGCGTCGACGACTTTGAAGAACGTGATGAAATCGATCGAGATCGGCGCGTTGTCTTTCGTGATCGCGGTTTGCTTCACGATCTCGAGATAGAACTCGCGCAGGTCGACCGAGACGGTCCGATCGACGAACGGCGCCAACGCCACCACACCCGGGCCCCGCACCCCCACCATCTTGCCGAGACGAAAGACCACGATCCGCTTGTATTCGGGTACCACCCGAAGCGGCAAGAAGACCAGCTTCATTCTCATTGCGTCACCCCCATATCATTTGGCGCTGTCCCTGGCCCCGACGCCTCGGTTGTCGGCTCGACCACCAGGCTCAAGCCACGAATCGCCAACACCCGCACCCTCGTCCCCACCGGTACAGGCTGCGTCCCTCCGGTGGCGAGCGTCGCGGTCCACACCTCAGCCTGCACACGGACTTGTCCACGAGGCTCAAGTGCCTCGATCACGACGCCTTCGGCGCCGACGAGCCGCTCGACACCCGTCACGACCGGCGCGTTGCGAGCCCGGAGCCCGGCCCGCACCACCACCGCGAAGAAGCCTCCAAGCCCCACCGCGATTCCGATCAGCAACGGCCGCGACACCCGGGTGCTGGACGGCTCATAGAGCAACAAGCCGCCTAAGACAAACAACACGATCCCGCCGAGGGTCGGCAGCCCATGCGCGCTCACCTTCAGATCGATCGCGAACAACACGAACGCGCCCGCCAAGAACACTGCACCCGCGACATTGATCGGAAGCGTGTCGAAAAGCACGAGCGACAAGACGAACAGGACCAAGCCGACCAGGCCGGGCACGTTCAGCCCCGGATGCAGCATCTCGAAGACCAAACCGGCGAGGCCGAGCACGTACAACAAGAACGCGAGATCCGCATCCGAGAGCCAATGAATCAGACGTTCACCGGCCGTCTGATCGACCTGATGCACGGTCGCGCCCGCCACATTCAACACGACCATGCCCGCGGCAGTCTCGACCCGGCGGCCATTCTCGGCGTCCAACAACGCGGGCACGCTCGAAGCGAGTACGTCGATCACATGCAGATCCAACGCGGCCTGCGCCGAGATGCTCACCGACTCGCGCACCGCCTGCTCACCCCAGTCGGCGTTCCGGCCCCGGCTTTCCGCCAGTGCCCGGATATACGCGACCGCGTCGTTCGTGACCTTCGCTGTCTCAGTCGCCCCCGATACCCCCACCGGATGAGCCGCCCCCACATTCGTCCCCGCCGCCATCGCCGCCACCGGGCACCCAATCAGAATGAACGTCCCCGCCGACGCCGCCCGCGCGCCCGGCGGTCCGGTCCAACACAACACCGGCACCGTCGACGCCTGAATCGCCTTCACGATCCGTCGCATCGACGAATCCAACCCCCCAGGCGTATCCAGACGCACCACCAACGCCGCGCTGTGCGCACCCTCGGCGTCACTGATCGCCCGCTCGACCAGCCGCGCAACAGCCGGATCCACCGGCCCGCCAATCGATACCTCATAAACCACCGGACGGCTGCTCAACGCGACGCTTGGCCCGTCCGCCGCCCCAGCCGATACGCCGATCCCCAATCCAACACAACACACGGCGACCACCACAAACACCCGCCGGCGTACCCGCGCCAGCCACCCTGAACCGCCCAGCAGCGGGCGATCAGCCGCCGACGGCGTGCCAGGTCGATCGAACCCGATCGCGGGGCGGGAGGCGCTCCGCCGCGCAGCGTGCGGTCGAATCACGCAGGCCCCGCTCTCGCCTGCGCCGCGCGAATCAGAACCTCCACCTCGTCGACAGCCTCCCGCAGCGTCTCCTCCTCGAGCAGTTCAACCAGCCTCTGTCCACCTGCGTTCGCCAGCATCGGTGCGAACCGGCCACGCAGCCTGTCGATCGCCCAGGAAACCGGCTCGCCCTCCGCGACGGTGTCGAGCACGACAACACGCTCGGCCTGCTCATTCGGCCCAGTCGACGGCGACATGTAGTGATAATGCGCGTCGCGGTTGAACATGTCGAAGCGGAGATACTCGTGGTCATCGTCGGCGCCCACGACACGGATCGTCGGACCCGACACCGCAACTCCGGCCTCTACAACACGTCGATACTCAACCGTGAACGTGATCGGCCCAGCCCGCGAGACGCGTTCTGCCGCAATCTGGCCAGCAGTTGTCGTGTAGTTGGTGCCCACCATCGCCAACCTCCATTACGTCTCCGCCCGGTTCGTCGGACAAGATCGCGCTCTGTAACAAGGATACGATCCCACGTGCGCGCAGCACCCGCAGGGTGCCGGATCGAGCAGTCCCAAGTGTTCGAGCAGGAAGTGGACACAATGTTTTCGGGAGCCGTCCCGATCGCGTCTGCGCGCACGAGGAGTGGAGGCCGGCAGTCGCACCTGGCATGCTGACGCACGTGACCGACCGCCGCCGCACGCTCGTAGCGCGAGTCGAACCTTAGGCACACCAGCATTTCGAGCAACCATGTCGCTCCGATGAACGTTGGCCCGCGACCGCCCCACCCGTGGTCGCCGGAGAGAACCGGGAGGAATCCCTACGGGGAACTGAACCGCTCCGGCTTTGGAGGAGGCACCGACGACGGCAGTCGTCATCGCATCATCGACGATTTACCGCGATCAACCGCCCGAACCGCCAACAGAGTGGTCGGCGCGAACGGTGAGTGTCCTCGCGAGGAACTGCTCGCTCGCACGGAACTCCTCGACGGGTACTTCGACGTGGCTCCCCGGGTTGGCATGGAGCCGTTTGTCGCGTGCCTCGAGCGCGGAGAACAACTCGAACGCTCGGTCTCTGGGAAAGAGTTCATCGTCCCACTGCACCAAGAACAGCACTGGGCAGCGCACCAAGGTGGCGTCATGATCGAGCCGGTTCTTCGTCGGCCCGGTGATGCCCATGAGACCGAGCACGGCAACGGAGATCTTCGGCTCGGCGGCGACAACCGGGAGGCCGAGAATGGTCCCCATGGACAAGCCCCACCAGCCGACTGGCGCGGATCCGAGCACGGCTGGCGACTGGAGCGCGTCGAGGACGGCGCGCCAGTCGGCCACCATCTCGTCGGTCATCGTGGGGTCCTCGCGCCACATCCGAGCGAAGTCGGCCCCGACGGCGGCGCGGTCGCGACCAGCGTCGTCGCGTCGTTCGCCGTGCACCGGTCCGTCGATCGCCGCGGCTGCAAAGCCGTGGTGCCGCACGAGTCGCCGAGCCAGCCCGACGATGTAGTCCTGTCGCTTGTGAGCCGTCCCGCCGTGACCGAGGAGCACCAAGGGAGGGGCGTGGGGCGTTCCCTCCGGCATCCACACCAGACCGGGGATCCTTCGGGCGGCCCGCACTACGTCGAATCGGCGCTCGGTGACGCCCTTCGCCGTCACTCCGTCTCCCATCCAGTCGAAGCTCACCTCAGCGAACTAGCCCGCGCACGAAAGCGAGGGCAGCGACGAGAGCACCTCCACAACGGCGTCATGGTGTGTCCCAGAACGACGGCCCCGCTGACCTCGTCCTCGCTGCCCGCACGAGCGAGCTACTGGCCTACGACAACAGCCGGTTGTGAACGCGAAACCCCGTCGAGAACCGAGAGCGAGACACTCTCATGCGTGTCCCAGAATAAGAATGCGCGTCCCCGAATCTCGCGACCGGGGTATCCAGTACGCCGGCTACGCGACACACGCGAGTAAGAGGTTGCCCGATCCCGAACTACCTTGTCGCGTTCGGCCCTCGTTCCGCTGATTCATGGGTATGGGGAGCACTCGACGCGAACGAGCACCGCCGATGCGACGACACGCCCGAGCGCATCCGCCGGGACGACATGAAACGCGCGGCGCGAGCGTTCCAATTCTTAGGTAACGCCTCAGGCGCACAGCCGTGGAGCTCGTACGCGAAGCTGTGGCCGGCGGCGTGCTCGGTGAACGTCTCGGTCGCTGTTGAGCCGGCGCAAAGGTCGGGATTTCGAGACTGCTCCTCCATTGGCACGCCTGCGATGTGAGCGATGACGTTGCAGCGCCGCCCTTCGAGTTGGTGCGCAGCGGTCGGTCCCGTTCGCGGTGCACTCGGCTGAGGCCGTCGAACGCGACGGCGATTTCTACGGCCCGGCCGTCAACCGGGGGGCGCGGCCGCCAGTCCGGGTCGATCGGGATCTGTCCGGTGTGTTTCGTCGTGCCAGATCCACCACTGGTACGGCGGGGTCTGGGAGTAGCCCTCCGGAGAGTCCTCCCACTCCTCTTGGCGCCCGAGCGCAGTCAGGTCGAGGTAGCTCCAGGTGCTCCCCATCACCTCGTCGCCGCGGTTGTTGATGAAGTAGGTGCGGAACACGCTGTCGCCGTCGCGGATGAACGCGTTCGTGCCGTGCCACTCGTCCACGCCGAAGTCGGTGTCGAAGTCGTCCGTCATCGTGTACCAGGGCATCTCCCAACCCATCCGCGCCTTCACGCGCTCAATGTCCGTCTGCGGCGCGCGCGAGGCGAACGCGAGAGTGGTGTCGCGGGCGTTCAGATGGGCGAGGTGGGCGACCTGGTCGGCCACCATGGAGCAGCCGATGCAGGCATGCTCGGGCCAGCCGGACACGCCGGGCTCGAAGAAGGCGCGGTAGACGACCAGCTGACGGCGGCCGTCGAACAGGTCGAGCAGGCTCGCCTTGCCCTCGGGCCCGTCGAACTCGTACTCCTTCTCCACGGCCAGCCACGGCATCCGCCGACGCTCGGCAGCCAGCGCGTCACGGGCGCGAGTCAACTCCTTCTCCTTCACGAGCAGTTGCTGGCGCGCAGCCTCCCACTCCTCCGGCGACACGATCGGGGGTGTTTTCATGGCGGACTCCTATCGCGTGTTCTTGTCCAACATGGCTGCGCGCTGGCCGTGCGCGCTGTCGATCAACTCGACGACCATTTCGCTGGGCGGTCGAGCTCTGCGACGAACCGAACATGGCGCGCATGCCGACTAGAGCGGCACCCGCGGAGATGATGAACGGCATCAACCATTCCTCGACGGGTATCCCCGCGATATGTGCGAGTATCACGACGCTCCGCCCTCGGTCGCGGGGTACTCGTCGTGCCGATGGAACCATGACAGGTCGCCTTCGTTGCGGCCCAGCGGCGCACGGTCCAGCCACTGCCACATCGTCCACAGCCCGTCGAAGCCGCGGGCATACGCGGAGTACGTGTGGAACACATCGCCGCCGTCACGCGCGAACCCGCTCATCGCGGGTTGCTCCCCCGACCAGTCGCGCCAGGCGACGTTCTCCGCCTCGAGCTGCGCCTGGTCGTTGTAGTTGTAATCAACCGGTGCCACTGCAGGAGCATCTGCGAACGCCCGCCGAACAGATCGCGCAGCGACGTATCGCCGTCTTCGGTCGCGAACCGGTAGTCCCTTCTCAACCGGCACCCGGGGCAGGTCACGTCGCCGTCGCGCAAGCTCGTCGCTGCGGCGCGTCAATTCCCTTTCAGCTTCGAGCAGCTCGAGGCGCGCTGCGAGCCATTCGTCGCGAGTGCCGAGTGTGTGGGATGCCATCATCGCTTCGTCTCCTTGCCGTGCCGGGCCGTGCGAGCTACGCGGCACGAGGGCAACTTTCTCGTCCAACATCGTCACGATTCAGCCCTCATCTTGGAGTGGGTAGTGCGGCCGAACTCACGCAGGACGTCCGACCATCCCGCGTGATGCCGAAGAGGGTGCAGGAGCAGGAGCAGCTCCTCGACCGGCACACCGGCTACATGGGCGATCATCGCTCGACAGCGGCCGTGTCGGGACCGTCATCGCCGCCGGTTGCCGCGATCGCCAGCCGCTCGAGATAATGCGCCCAACCGCGGCCGTGATCCTCAACCGCATCGGCGGGAAGGCCTCGGTGCACGAGGCGCACGCGCGTCTTGTCGCCCTCCCGATGCAGCGTGATCTCGAGCGTCGTAGAGCCGGGCGGGATCGGATGGTCCTTCTCCTGCCAGCCGAACGTGAAGACGACCTTCTCGTTCGGTACCACCTCGACGAACTCGCCCGCGGACTGGTGTTGACCGCCGACGAGCACCCGGTAGATGCCGCCGGGGCGCGGGTCGATCTCGGCGACGGTGCCGAGCCATTCGACGTGCTTGTCGCCTTCGGTGAGGAAGGGCCAGATCGTCTCCGGGGTGGCGTCGATCACGATCTCACGGATGAGCTCGGCCATCAGTGGCTCCTTTGTCTCGTTGGGCGGCCTCGGCCACGTCGCGCAGCCGTTCGAGGCCGGTTGTCCAGTAGTCGTCGAGGAAGTCGCGGAGTTTGCCCATCTCGTCCTGGCGCGCCTGGTACAGACGCCGGGTGCCGTCCCGTCGCTCGCTCACGAGGCCCGCCGCCTTGAGCACCCCGAGGTGCTGCGAGATCGCCGAGCGCGTGACCTCTCCGAAGTGATCGGCGATCGACGTCGCCGGGAGTTCGCGGGTCCACACCAGCCGCAGGATCTCCCTGCGTCGGGGCTCCGCCAGCGCTTTGAGGGCCGCATCCACACGCCCGATATTAAGTCATCGCTTGCGTAAGTGTCAACTAAATCTTAGATTCGGCAGCGACGATCGTGTACTGGTTCGACCGAGGCTGCGTGAGCCGGTCCGTCCATACAGCAAGCCGATCGGCGAGGACGTCACCGTCGAGAAACGAGTCCAAGTACGCGCCGCGGTAGTTGCGGCGCCAGCTATCGGCATTCAGTCGGGCATAGCCGTCGTCGAAATTTTGGGGAAAGCCGCCACAGGCAGAAGTGTCCAGAACACGCGTCCTCCAATCTTGCGTCTGGGGTATCACCTAACGCCGGCACCGGAGCGGTCGCGGTCGTGGCCGTTGCAGAGCCTCGACGGAGTGACGAGACTGGAATCGTTCTCCACGGGTTGCCTCGCGGCGGCATGTGTGTTCTCCGACCCCGTCTCGCGTGAGGCAAGAC
>JALYLU010000034.1:0-1334 GCA_030774075.1 Actinomycetota bacterium
GTGCCGATCGATGGTTCTGCGAGTTCCATATGTGCGGGCTCCACGATCGGATGGCCGCATCGGGTCTGCCAGTTCGCCACGAATGCTTCGTGGCGGCGGTTGGCCTCATCACGGCGCGAGCCGTGGTCGACGATCACGATGCCGATCGTCGTACCGTCGAGACCTGCAGGGAGTTCGAGGTCGGACGTCACGACGATCTCATCATGCGACGTTCATCGGGCATGCGGATAGGCATGTCACGATGTGAATCTCATGCTATGGATGCCGGTGACGCGCGACCGGAGGCATCGGTGGCCGGGCGACGTAACGGGACGGCCCGACGGGCGGTGTCATCCAGCCTGGACATTGGGGTCACTGTCGCTGCGTCGCGACGATCTGCTTCGGTTTGCGTGTCGTCGCGGTCTTGCCAGTCCTTGAACTCGGCCAAGCCGTACAGGAACAGAGCGGTCACGACCGCGATGAAGATCACCGCGCCAATCTCGAACAACAACGTTTGACTCATCGCGGGCTCCGTTCGCCGGCGAGGAGCAACGCCCCCATCGATTGGATCGACGGAACCCAAATCCCGACGAAGATCCCTGCGGTCTTGTCGTCCGAGACGAAGTACAGGTACACCGACAACAAGAACGACGCGAACGCCGCCGCGAACAGCGCAAGCTTCACCATCGCCTGACGGCCTATCGAACGCGATCCGATGGTCTGCATGCGACCTCCTCAGGTCCGGTACGGACAGATCGCTGAGTGTCCGGAGCGCATCGGCAAACGGATCGCCGCCATCGACAAGAATCGGCGAACCCAGGACCATCAGGCGCGGCGAGCCCCGCGACTGACCGAGGTCGAACTGTGTGGCGGGTCACCACCAGTTCGTGCCCGGTGTCCCCTTGAACGGGCCGACCAGCTCGCTCGTGATCCATCCACCATAGAAACCGCCCGGCTGCGCGCGCACCAGTTCCTCGTCAACGAAACACGCGTCCATCAACGCTGGGTAGAACGCGACCATCCCGGCCACCTCGCGGTACGCCGGATTCGGATTCGCGTAGCTCCACGCCGCCCGTCGCGCCTTCCGCTCAGCGGCACGCACCATGTAGTAGTGCGCCTGTCCCTTCCATTCGCACCAACTTGATCCGACCTCGGGTTCGAGCGCGTCGGGCCTGATGTCGGCCGGCGGGAAGTAGTAGTTCGGAGGATGGCTCATCTCCAACATCCGGAACCCGCTGGTGGTGTCCGCGATCGTGATCCCGCCGAGCACGACACGAAGCCGCCGATCTACAGCCTCGAGTCGGGGTGGCCGCGGGTAGTCCCACACCGATTCCTGTCGGGGCCCGGGCTCAACC
>JALYLU010000034.1:1344-11579 GCA_030774075.1 Actinomycetota bacterium
GCACGTTCCTCGAGCGCCTCACGCAGCACGTACGGGGCTGAGGTCGCGGACGGATCACGAACCCGTGGAGATCCGTCCATTCACGAGGTGTCTCCGTACGACGGGTTGTGGCTCATTATCGAACATCGGTTCCGACGCGTTGGCAGGCTGAGAGCGCGTTCGATTTCATGGCGGACCTGCGGAACTTCGTCCGCTGGGATCCGGGCGTACGGAATGTGCACATGGTTGCCGGTGAGGTTCCGGGGCTCGGGGCCGTGTTCGACGTTGCTGTGCGGCTCCCGTTCGGCGCGATGACCTTGCGCTACCAGGTGATTACGTGGGAACCGCCGGGGCGGCTTGTCGTGCGCGCCGCGACGTCGACGTTGACCTCGCTCGACGAGATCCTCGTCGAACCCGGACCCAACGGTGCGACGGTGATCTACGACGCTGACCTACAGCTGCGGAGCGGACTGCGGTTCGCGAATCCTGCCCTCGGCGCGGTCTTCGGCCGAATCGGCCATCGGGCCGCTGACGGGCTGCGGCGCGTGCTCGCCGAGGATCGGCCCCCAGTGTCATGACCATATTCGCGGACGCGGTCGATCGGACGCTTGAAATGACGATCGTCCCGAGCTTCACCCGGATCGGCTACGCGGTTCGATCGCGTCTCGATCACTGGACCCCGGTCGGCCAGTACGACTTGACGGGCCGGGTCGTGGTGATCACCGGCGCGACATCGGGGCTGGGTCTCGCCGCGACGCGGGCACTCGTTGCTGATGGCGCGACCGTCGAGATCATCGCACGCGACGCCACGAAAGCCGCCGCGGTGTGCGAGCAGCTCCGCCACGGCACAACGTCAGCGGAAGTCGGGTACGTGGTCGCCGACACGGGCGATCTCGATGCCGTCCGCAAGGCGTCTGATGAGCTATCGCGCCGCCATGGAGAGATTCACGCGCTGATCCACAATGCCGGCGCGCTCGACAAGCAATACGGGCAGTCGCCGCAGGGCATCGAACACACCGTCGCAAGCCAAGTGCTCGGCCCGTTCCTCTTGACAGGTCTTCTGCTCCCACAGCTTCGTGCGACCCCACGCTCGCGCGTGCTGTGGGTGTCCTCAGGAGGCATGTACTCCCAACCACCGTCCGTCGCGGGACTGCAGATGGGACCGGATGACTACGACGGCACGGTCGCCTACGCGCGAGCCAAACGCGCTCAAGTCACGCTCGCCCAGATGTGGGCCGAGTACCTACGTCCCGACCACATCGCCGTGCATGCGATGCACCCCGGCTGGGCTGACACGCCCGGCGTACGACGATCCTTGCCGACCTTCCGACGCGTCTCTGGACCGCTGCTGCGCAGTCCCGATCAGGGCGCAGACACCCTCGTGTGGCTCGCCGCCGACGACCGCATACCGATTGAGACGACCGGATCGTTCTGGCTCGATCGACGACCCCGCGCGACCCACCGCGCATCGGCAACGCGCAGATCCGACACCGCGGACGAACGGCGCTGCCTCTGGGACTGGTGCCTTGCTCGTTCCGGAATCCGCAACGAGATCGAGGCGTCGTGAGGATCGCGATCGTCGGCACCGGCGTGTCGGGATTGGTCGCGGCGCACGCACTGCACCGCGACCATGAGGTAACGGTCTATGAGACCGACACGCGAGTCGGCGGCCACGCCAACACGGTCGACGTTGAGGTCGGCGGCGCCAAACACTCCGTTGACACCGGATTCATCGTCTACAACGAGCCGAACTATCCGGGATTCACGGCTCTCCTGCGCGAGCTCGGCGTCGAGACGCAACCGACCGAGATGAGCTTCAGCGTCACGAACGCCGGGACCGGCCTCGAGTATCGGGGCTCCAACCTCAACACCTTGTTCGCGCAACGGCGCAACCTCACAAGACCATCGTTCCTCCGACTCGTGACCGAGATCGTGCGTTTCAACCGCGCCGCACGCCGGCTCGTCGTCAACGAACCGCGATGGCAGGCATCCGACCGTCTTCCTACGAGCGGAGGCGACGACGGTACCAGCGACGAGTCGATCGAGGCGTTCCTCCGACGCGGCCGGTACTCCCAATCGGTTGTCGAGCAGTTCCTCGTTCCGTTCGGCAGCGCGATCTGGTCCGCCGATCCGTCGACGTTCACGCGCTTCCCGATGCGTTCCTACGCGCGGTTCATGCACAACCACGGACTGCTCGGCCTCCCAGGCCGCGCGCAATGGCGCACGATCAGCGGCGGCTCTCGGCAGTATGTCGACCGGCTCGTCGCGCCCTTCGCCGATCGGATCCGGCTCGCGACCGCAGTGCACAAGGTCGTCGCCGACGCCTCCGACCGCGCCGCTTCCAAGATCGAGGTGCTGACCGATCTCGGGCCGGAACGCTTCGATCGGGTGATCATCGCGGCACACAGCGACCAGGCACTCGAGATGCTCGCCGACCCGAGCGCGTCCGAGCGGTCGGTGCTCGGCTCGATCTCCTACCAACCCAACACGGCCACGTTGCACACTGACGCGCGCCTCTTACCCAACAGTCAGCTTGCCCGCGCGAGCTGGAACTACTGGATCGATCCCGGCGGTCGTCGTGCAACCGTGACGTACTGGATGAACGCACTCCAGGCGATCACCTCCGAACGGCCGATCCTCCTCACGCTCAACCGCGCCGATGCGATCAATCCGAAGCTGGTGCTGGCCGAGTTCGAATACCAGCATCCGGTGTTCGACCTGGCCGCGATCCGCGCGCAGCAGCGCAGGCGCGAGATCCAGGGCGCGCGCGGGATCTATTTCGTCGGCGCCTATTGGGGCTACGGGTTCCACGAGGACGGCGTGCAGAGCGCCCTCGAAGTTGCACGCGCGATCCGAGACGAGCGATGAGCGCGGTCGCGGTCTATGCAGGCACCGCAAGGCATCGTCGGCTGGCGCCGGTCGTGCGCGAGTTCGCCCCGCGGCTGTTCCTCGCCTACCTCGATGTCGATGCGCTGCCCGGTTCGCTCGATCATCTCCCGGGCTGGTCGGCCCGCCGCACCGCGCTGGTGCACTTCCGGCGACGCGATTTCTTCGACGAGCGACCGGGACCTCTGGGTGATGCGGTACGCGACCTGGTCGAGGAGCGCCTGGGACGTCGTCCCGACGGCGCGGTCCATCTCCTGGCGCACTTGCGGACGTTCGGATGGTTGTTCAATCCCTTGACCGTCTACTACTGCTGGCGTGCCGACGGAGGCGCGCTCGACGCGCTGGTGCTCGAAGTCACGAACACGCCGTGGGGCGAACGCCATTGGTATGTCATCGACGCCCGCACGAATACCGGCTCGCAAGTCACCTCCAAGGGCCTGCACGTGTCGCCCTTCCTTCCGGTAGACGTCGACTATCAGGTGTCGTGGACCGCGCCGGGCGACACGCTGCACCTGGATATCGCCGTCGTGCGCGAGGGCGAAACGATGTTCACGGCGGGCCTGGCGTTGCGGCGACGGGTACTCGACCGGCGGCACGCGCTCGGCATTCTCCTGCGCTATCCCGCGATGCCGTTGCGGGTGTCGCTCGCGATCTACCGCCAAGCCGTGGCGCTGTTCCTCGCCCGCGTGCCCGTATACCGTCATCCGTCGCGACCTGCGCAGGAGATCGACGCATGACCCGGCGAAATCGAATAGGGCGCGCAATCGTGACCAGCCTGCTGAACCATCTGCACGGCGGGACACTCGAGCTCTTCGACCCGATCGGACACTCGCACTTCAGCGAACGAGACCGCCTTCAGACAAGCACACCGATTGACGTCCGTATCGATGTTCACGACCCCCGCGTCTACGAGCGAGTCCTCCGCGAAGGCAGCGTCGGCCTGGGCGAATCGTACGCTGACGGCTGGTGGGACACCGATGACCTCCCGGGCGTGTTGCGGCTCGCGCTGCGCAGCCTGCAGACAATCAGCGAGCGTCGCGACGCGCTGCATCGACTCTCGACCGCCCTCTTCGACCCGATAGCACGATTACGACGCGCTGACCTCGACCGCGACGCGCGCAACGTTCGAGCGCACTACGACCTCGGCAACGACTTCTTCCAGCACGTGCTCGACGAGACGATGGCGTACTCGTGCGCGATCTTCGACGCTCCCGGGATATCGCTCGCCGAAGCGTCCAGGGCGAAGTTCGATCGGCTGGCACGCGCGCTCCACCTCTCCGCCGGCGATCGGCTCCTCGAGATCGGGACCGGCTGGGGCGGCTTCGCGCTACATGCCGCCGAACGCTACGGATGCCTCGTAACCACCACCACCATCTCGCGGGCGCAATACGAGTTCACGACCGAACGGGTCCGCGCCGCCGGGCTCCAGCACCAGATCAGCGTGCTCGACCGCGACTACCGCGACGTGCGAGGCACCTTCGACAAAGCGGTAGCGATCGAGATGATCGAAGCCGTGGACTGGCGCGACTACGACACGTTCTTCGCATCCCTGCGACGCCTCCTGTCGAACGAGGGCGCGCTGGCGATGCAGGCGATCGTCGTGCCCGACCAGAGCTTCGATCGACTCAAGCGGCACACCGACTTCATCAAGGCCGCGATCTTCCCCGGCGGTTGCCTCCCATCGATCGGCGCGCTCACCGCCGCTGCGAACCGCAACGGCCTGACCCTGCGCAACGTCGACCACATCGGCGGGCACTACGGCGAAACGTTGCGACGCTGGCGCACCAACCTCGATGCGATCAAGACCGAACTCCCGGCACTCGGGCTCGACGGTCGATTCGGCCGGCTCTGGGACTTCTACCTCGCATACTGCGAAGCCGGATTCGACGAGCGATACATCGACGCGACGCAGCTCCTGTACACCGCACACGGCTTCCCCGATCGTCACGACAGCTCCGCACACGCACGAACCCAGTTCGAGTCGATCGCGGTCTGAGACGTCCATGGCCGACTCGAAGAAGAACCAAAACGACGAGCTGAGCCTGCAAGAGCCTGCTGACCTGCTCGACGTGCACTACATCCTCGCCGACCCGCTCCGAGGCCCCGTCTTCACCGTCGGCGACCTCGGCGCCGACACGACCGCCGCATCCTTCGCCAAGATCGTCACGAACGAAGCACAGACGATCGCCGTGGGCATCGTGATCTCCGTCGCCGCAGACGATCTACTCCGACACCGCAACCGGCACCTCTCCTGGTTCGACACCATGAACGCGAGCTCGTGAACTCGGCATCATGACCCGAGCGATCGTCTGGTTCCGACGCGACCTGTCACTCGACGACAACCTCGCATGGGCGAGCGCAACCCGCGACCACACCCAGGTGCTCCCCATCTATGTGTTCGACCGTCGCCTGCTCGACCGCGCCGGACCGCACCGCCGACGCCAGCTCGTCGCCTCGGTCGTCGCCCTCAATGATGAGCTGCAGACGCTCGGCGGATCGCTCACCATGGCGACCGGCGATCCCATCGAGGCCGTAATTCGCCTCGCCCATGAGCATCGCGTTGATACCGTCGTTTGGAACAACGACGTCACGAGACTCGCGCTGGCGCGTGACGACGCCGTGCACCGGCGCCTCTCCCGATCGGGCATCTCGGTCGAGCGGTCGTGGAGCACACTCATTCATCCGCCGGGCACCATCCTCACCGCAGCCGGCGGCGTTCCCCGCGTCTTCAGCCGGTTCCACGAACGCTGGTCAGCCGCCCGGCTCACCGAGCCGGCGCGCGCCGGTCACGCGCGCATCCTGGCGATCACGGGCAGCTCGCCGCCATCGATCGACGGCACCGCACCTATCCCGCCCGGCAGCGAAGCCGCGTTCCACCGGCTCGACGCGTTTCTCGAACGGATCGACGCGTATGGGGTCGAACGCGATCTTCCTGACCGCGACGCGACATCGCACCTCTCGGCCGACCTGCGGTTCGGCACCATCTCGCCTCGCGAAGTCGTGCGCGCCGCCGCCGGATCGACACCGGGACGCGAGGCGTTCGTTCGCCAACTCGCATGGCGGGACTGGTACGCGCACCTCTTCGCAGAACACCCCGACCTCGTCCACCACGCGCAACAGCCGCAGTACGACAACGTCGCGTGGCGTTCCAACCCGGCCGAGGTGCAAGCGTGGAAGCACGGCCGCACCGGCTACCCCATCGTCGACGCGGGCATGCGCGAGCTCGCAGCGACCGGCTGGATGCACAACCGCCTCCGGCTCATCACCGCCTCGTTCCTCGTGAAGGACCTCCTCGCGGACTGGAGGATCGGCGAACGTCACTTCCGCCACCTCCTCATCGACGGCGACATCCCGCAGAACGCCGGCAACTGGCAATGGGTCGCCGGCATCGGACCCGACGCCGCGCCGTACTTCCGCGTGCTCAATCCCCTCACGCAAGCCCGTCGCTTCGATCCCAACGGCGACTACGTCCGCCGCTTCGTTCCCGAGCTCGCCGCACTCCACGGTGCGAGCATCCACGAACCCGCGGAGCTCGGACCGCTCGAGCTCGCAAGCGCGGGCGTCATACTCGGCGAGACGTATCCATACCCGATCATCGATCACGCAACGGCCCGCGAGCGCGCGATAGCCGCCTACGCGACAGCCAAGAAGACCTGACCAGACGCCTCCACGCGCCCGGTCAAATCACCGAGCAAGTCGCGTCGACGCCCACCCAGTCCCGGCGGCTTCGGGCGCGGGTCGATCATCTAAACAGGTTTACGTCGCCACAAGCCCCGGTCACTTTCGTGCCCCTGTTCTGGCTGCTTCTAGTGCGGCGGTCGCCTGAGGCGCAGCGCACCACGCGCGAATCCGTCGGCGCCGCCGCGACCGTCGTACCAAGCTCGGACCAACCGCCGGCGCGTACCTGCGCGAAGTCAGCGACGCGTTCCTCTCCGGACTCGGCATCGCATGCCTCGTCGCCGCCGCCGTCGCGGCAACCGGCGCCATCCTCGCCGCACGATTCCTGCCCGCCCGCGCCCACGAGCGCGCTAACGACACCGCTGCCTCACCCCTGTCGGTCGAGCCCGAGCCGCAGCTCGTAGCGGGCGATTGACCTCTCACCGACGCTTTGAATCAAGAGCGCACCGTGGCCGCCACGGCCGATAGCTCGCCGCCTGCCTCCGATGCGGCTGACAACTTCCCGCGTCAGTGGCTGGGGCGAGGCGAGAAGAAAACCACGCCGACGCCAACGATGGCGGCGCCGAACCAGTCGAAGCGGTCGGGACGATGGCCGTCCACCCAGCGTTGGGAGCAGCCGGCGCGCTCGGGCGTACACGCGAGCGAACGTCGGGGTGTGGCGGCTCCGCTCCCAAGCGCAGCTCTGGTCGGTGTTCGCGACACGGCGGGGTCTTTATAGCTACCGAAGACTGTCTGCGCCGGTGCCGGGGTTATGCCCGGTGCGCCGGCGCAGACAGCCTGATCGGGGGCTAGTTGTTGGGTGTGCCGTGGCCGTGCTTGTCGACTCCGAAGAACAAGAACAGGTTCGACGGGATCGGGCCGATGACGCTTGGGTCGTGATGGTCCAAGAGTTGCTGGATGTAGTCGAACGAACGGTGATGTTGGATCGCGGCGTAGGTCGACGGACTGGTCACGCCGACGACTTCTACGTCCCACCATTCGGGCTGGAAGTTGTTGGTGTCGGTGATGAAGTGGTCGTGGCCGGGCACTGCGAGGTTCTGCAACGCCTGGGTGAGCTGTGCCTCGGTCAGGCTCGGGTACAGGGGCTTGAGTGCGGATTCGAGTCGCGTCAGGTCGACGGTTCCCGGGTGGTCGACGCACACGAGTGTCGAGGGGCACTGCTGCATGTCCATCGGGACGCTGAAGCCGAGCGGCACCGTGATGTAGAGGGGATCAAAGTTGGGGGCGGGTGGAGTGTTGTAGGTCTGACCGACCTCACAGCCGGTCGATGCGGTCGACGCGACACTCGTGTCGCAGAAGAAACCCTTCGTGTAGGTGAAATCGAGCACCTGATGGTCGTAGTAGGCGGCGGTCATGCCGAACTCGTCGATGCCGGTTCCGACTGCTGTTGCGTTACTCGGCGGCAACCCGGTGTCAGCGAGCGCGGCGACCGCAACCCCGCCAACGAGAGCCACCACGAGCGCAAGCCCGATAAGGCGCTTCCGTGCAAATCTCAATGTTCCTCCAGATAGGTAGTTAGCCACGCGCGAGGGAACCCCCGCACACACGTTCCTACGGCGCCAACACTCGCACCGGATGACAGGCGTACGAAGCTGACTGAGCATCGACCGAATCGACGGCTTCGAAATCGCACTCCGCGAAGTCGGCGGCGAAGATCAGACCGTCCTCGACAAAAGATACGCGCCCGCCGACGCGAACGATTGATTCGTCGCCAGCAAGGCTCGTTCGATGGAGACGCGAACGGAATGCGTTGCAGCGCACGCACCAAAGGTCCGTTCACCGCGGCGCGTGACACAAGACGCGGCGGAGTACAAGCGGAAGATCGCGGACAGCAGCCCGTGACCTGCACATGTGAGGTGACGCTTCCGGCATCGACCACCGCCGAGTGAAAAGGTGATCAGTTCGAACACGCGACCGGCGGACCCCGAATCCCACGACGACCGTCCATACAGCCCCACGTGATCCACCCAGTGACGTCCTGCCGGACCAACACGTCCACCCCGTCCATGGCGTCGATTGCGCACATCCCGCGCGACACCGTTTGATGGGCAACGTGATGGGCAACACGCACGCCTTCGACCGACCATTGTGCCTCTGATCAGGCCGTTCGCGTGGGCCCGGCTGGGATCGAACCAGCGACCGAGGGATTATGAGTCCCCTGCTCTGACCACTGAGCTACGGGCCCGACGAAAACTCCTATAAAATAAGGGTCTTTCGTGGAGAATGGCGCACCGTACCAGGTCGCACTACGCTCGTAAAGCAAGAGAGTCTGACCCGGTGAGGCGTGGTGCTACCCGAGGAACTTGAAGAACATTGGCACGAGTTCCGCCGTTCCCTTGCCCGTCGACGGCGTTCCAATGCCACGGTCACGGTCTACCGCAAGTCGTTCGAGCAGTTCTGGACCTGGGCGCTCGCCGATGGCGTGAAACCCGACCCCGGCGCCGTCGACCACGCGGTCATCAACGCCTGGACCGACTTCTTGCTGACCGCGCCCGCGCTGCGCAACGGGCGCCCGGTGTTCAAGACCGACCCGACGACCGGCGTCGAGACGGTGCAGCCCATCGAGGCGTCGACGAGACGCATCCGGTACGTGAACCTGCGGCCGTTCTTCGGCTGGTGGTCGAAGGAGTACGACGCCCCGAATCCGTTCGATCGGGCCCACCCGCCCCGCGATGCGGTCGACGCGCCGATACCGGTGGTGGACATCGACGACGTGCGTCGTCTCGTCGCGACGTGTGCGGGGAAGACGTTCGTCGACCGGCGCGACACCGCGATCATTCGCATCCTGTTCGACACCGGCGCCCGATTGGGCGAACTGCTGCACCTGACCGTCGACGACTTCGACCGCCGTAATGACAAGTTGACCTTGCGGGGCAAGACCGGCGTGCGGATCGTGCCGATGTCGGCATCGACCGCCGAAGCGTTGTCGCGGTACGTGCGTGCGCGCAAGGATCATCCGAAGGCGAAGCTTCCCGCGTTGTGGCTCGCGAGCAAAGGCAGGCTCGGCGACTCCGGGGTCGCGCAGCTCCTCCGCCGACGTTGCGAATTGGCCGGGATCGAGCCGATCAACCCGCACCGGCTCCGGCACACCTGGGCGCACCTGAACAAGACGAACGGGCTCTCGGAAGGAGATCTCATGTACTTGGCCGGGTGGAAGTCCACCGCGATGGCGCACCGCTACGGCCGCAGCGCCGCCGCCGAACGGGCCCAGGAGGCGACGCGCAAGATCGGGCTCGGCGACCTCCTATGAGCGCCAGCAAGGACCGCCGCAAGGACCGGTTTCGGGTGAAGATCATGTTGACCGACGACGAGTACCAGAGGCTCCGGCGTCGCTCGCAGTACCAGGGGAGGTCGATCGGGGCGGTCATGAGAGAGGCGATGGAGCAGCATTAGCGCCAGCGGCCAGGTCGGGTGCTGCGGAGGCACGCAACTCATCGAGGTTGACGGCACCCGGCTCGTGCCGCGACCACCCTGGCACGAACGGAACACGAGCAGCGCCTTCACCCCCGACGGTCGCAGCCTCGTCGTCACGCACGACAACGGCCTGACGGAGATCGTTGCAACGCGGGGCGGAAGCTCGGTCGCGCTCGCGCCCCCCGAAGCCGGCATTCAAGGAGTCATCGGCGTCTCCGCCGACAGTGACCTCCTCGCCACGTGGGGACCAGGCCAAGCACTCGGACTCTGGGATCTGG
>JALYLU010000034.1:11589-15233 GCA_030774075.1 Actinomycetota bacterium
CAGCTACTCGGGACGATCCCCCTAGCCATCGACGTTGTCCGTAGCCTCTTCAGTAACTACGTCGCGTTCACCGACACCGGGCTAACGATCGCGCCCACGTCGGGGCCAGCGGCCTCGCCTCCCACGGACATTCGCTTCGACCTCGAACCGGCATCGTGGGAGAAGACAGCCTGCATGATCGCCAACCGCAACCTCACTCGCGTCGAATGGGAGCAATACGCGCCCGGCGTGCCCTATCACAAGACCTGCCCCGACCTTCCGTAAGCGCGAAGAGGGCTCAGTCGCCTTAGGACAGTGCGCGGCTCCGCCTGTAGCCGTGAGGTCGTCCCGAGCACGACCTCCAACACACCGTCAGGGCACCTTCCCACCGCAAGCGCGCATCGCGAGACAGACCCGCGTGAGGCTCGGCGAGCAGGGCGCGGATCTCCACGGCGAGTCGCTCCACATCAGCTCGCGCCAACACTCCAACGCCTCGCCCGCGCGCGGTTCGAGTTCCCGGCGTCGAGGATTCCGTCGACATTCCGTCATCGTCGCACGCCCGCACCCTCCGCGTCGGAACGGGGCCCTGCGCGGCCCAGCTATTCCGCGCGCCAGTCGACCCAGTTGCCGTGGGGATGCACGAAGCCGAGCAACTCTGTCGCGGTCTCG
Organism: Actinomycetota bacterium; assembly: GCA_030774075.1. GTDB lineage: Bacteria > Actinomycetota > Acidimicrobiia > IMCC26256 > PALSA-610 > PALSA-610. The sequence continues at coordinate 12,238 of JALYLU010000034.1, forward strand.
CCATTGTCGAACTGTGCGAGTCCGAGCACGCTCGCCTGGATGCCGTGCGCGTCGTAGGGCGCGTCGACATCGGCGAAGAGGTCGACCACGGCGGGACTCTCGGCGCTGATCCATGCCACCGGCCGCGTCGCCGAGGCATCGGCGAGTCGTTCACGGAACTCGACGCGTCGTTCGGGCGTGAAGTATGCCGCCGCCCATGTCGTGGTGACGACGGCGACCAGGTCGACGGGCAGTTCGCCCACGACACGGCCGACGGTGTCGACCGCGTCTCCCTGCACGATGCGCGGTGGGGTCCGCGCGATCTCTTCGAGTGCCCGGCGGGTGCGGGCCAAGCGGTTCGTATCTGGGAAGACCAGCGCGAGTTGCCAGCGTGCCTGGTCCGCGTCGGTCACGTCGACCGGTTCCAGGTCGATGCCGATCCGCGCCGCGATCGACGGCAACGCCGATGCGATCGGCGGCCGACCAGCGACGATCGCACACTCGACCGTGACGGCAGCACGCGACGGGCCGGTCGTGCCCGCCGTTCCGTAGTCGAGTCGGTAGCGGTCACACAACAGGTTGAGGCCCGCGCTGCATCCAACATCGACCAACGCGAGTGGCGCGCCGAGGCGTTGAGCAACTGCGGTCAACGCAAGGCCGACGATTGCTGAGCGTCCGACTTCGTTCGTGTTCGTGTGCCGAGTCGCCAACAGTTCAAGGATCTCGTCCGGATGTGTCAAACACACGTCGACGAACAGCGGGCCCGGATCGGCATCCGACACGCCTGCATATACCGCCGCGAGTGGATGATCGAGGCCGCCGAGCAATAGGTAGTGCACCGCGGCCAGCAACACGTTCGGTTGATGCGACCGCGGCGGTGCCTCCCGCACCAATGACAGCACTTCGTCGCTCGCGGCCACCGTGCGTGACACGCGGTCATAGATCGGCGAATACTCCCGACACACGTTGTCGGCGAACCAGATCCACACCGCCGAAAGATCCACGGTCATGCGACAGCCGACGCCGACGCCGACCACCGACCAGCGACCACATCGAAACGCGACACCAAGACGATCATGTCAGGCGACGCGCGCCCGGCGCCGCGAGTGCTCCTGGTCATCCACGGGTTCGGAAGATAGTCTGACGTCTTTCACGTCGGGGCGAATGAAAAAGGGGGCCGTGATGTGGCGACCGGCGTTGGCCGTAACACTCGGCCTTGTAAGTTTCATCGCACAAGTGCCCGGAGCCACCGCGAGCACCTCGACATTGGTGCACATGCCTGCCCGTGCGCGAGCGACACAGCGCGGGGGCGCCCACAGCACGAACTGGTCCGGCTATGCGGACTACAACGCCACCTTCACCGACGTGGAGGGATCGTGGACACAGCCCGCGGTGACCTGTCCGTCCACCGGTCGTCGCTACGCCGCGTTCTGGGTGGGTCTCGACGGCTACACCTCAAACTCGGTCGAACAGATCGGCACCGACTCCGATTGCGCGGGCCAGAACCGGCCCGTGTACTACGCCTGGTACGAGATGTATCCGGCTGCTTCGGTCACCTTGTCGTCCAGCTACCCGGTCCGCGCCGGGGACAGCATGTCCGCCCGGGTTTCCGTCTCCGGAACGACCTTCACGTTGGTGTTGAAGAACACCACGCGCGGATGGACGTTCACCACGACACAGACCTCGACCAGCGCGCGGGACGCCTCGGCTGAGTGGGTCGCCGAAGCCCCATCGAGCTGTTTCACCACATGCAGCGTGCTGCCGCTAGCGAACTTCGGGACGATGCACTTCACGGGCGCATTCGTGAACCACCGGCGCGGCACGATCGGCAGTTACACCCACGACAAGGTGATCATGGCGACCAACAACGGCACGACGAAAGCACTGCCGTCCGCGTTGACCGGCTACGGAACGTCCTTCGGCGACACCTGGTACCACTCCTAACCGCACCGCAGTCGCCTCCGAAGAGCATCGTTGCGTTCGAACGCTATCTGCCGATCGGTTATCGAGGCGTCGCTACACTTCGCGAATGAGCGATATTGAAGACGTCGAACGGGCGGTCGCGATCTTTCGCGATCAGGCCCTAGGGCTCACGCGGGCCGACCTCCAGCGCGCGACTCCATGCGTCGGATGGGACGTGACGACGCTGATCGGCCACGTCGTCGGTATCTACGAAGCCGTGCCCAACGCATTACACGGTCAGCGCGTCGACCTCGTCGCCGCGCTCGCACCCCTCGGTGACGCGCCGGAACGCACCCTCAACGGCGCGGCGACCGCGATGATGCAGGCGTGGCGCGAGCCAGGCGCACTCGACCGCATGCTGGCCACGGCGATCCGAGACATGCCCGCGGCACTCGCGGCCCGGGTCGTGGTGGGTGACTCGCTCTTGCACGCCTGGGATCTCGCCCACGCGCGCGGCCAGGAGGTCATGATGCCCGACGACCTCGCCGACGCCCAGCTCACGCTGATGCAGCAGTACTACGACCCCGCTGCACGCGGACCCGGCCGCGGCTTCGATGTCGCCGTGGATTGGCCCGCCGACGCGCCGGTCCAGGAACGGCTGGTCGCACTCTCAGGCCGCGACCCAGCCAGGTCGTCCCGACGCGGGCGTTGACCAGTTCCAAACGTTTCCGCGCAGCCGTCCACGGCAAGGCGACGAGCGCGGTCGGCAACTTTCTCAGCGGAATGTTGCGGTCTCCTGTAGTTGCGAGAAACGCGTTGGTCGATGCCTCACCGCGCACCGCGACGTAGCGTACCGCCCGTCAGGACGAGACGTCTAAGCGAGGTCGGATGGCGCAGCGCGAAGTGCAACGCGACGGGGACCCCCATCGAGTGCGCGAGGACGTCGATGCACGCGTCTCCACGATGAGCGCGGAGCTGGTCAAGATCGTCGGCGAGAGTGTTCGCGGTGGTGGTTAGGGCGTGAGGGCTTCGACCGTGCGACCAGATGATCCGTAGATGACGCCGTTGTTGATGATCGGTGATGGGTATCCGGTCACGCTGAGCGCCGCGAGGGG
>JALYLU010000035.1 GCA_030774075.1 Actinomycetota bacterium
CTCGTAATCCTGGCGGTCAACACAATCTTCGCCCTCGAGAACCAAGAAGCACAGGTGCGGTGCTTCGCCACGGCCGAGTACCACCTCCGAGAGGACGGCCGCTTCGAGGCCTGGGTACCTGAGGCTCTGCCCCCCGGACAGAGCCTCAGACCGCGCAATCTCTCGCCCGGCTTCATCGGCATCGTTGCCGCCGATCACGACCCCGTAACGCAGACGCTTTCCACGACACAGATCGTGTTGGGCGGTCCCCTCGGCGTCCGGGTCTTCCCCGTAGTTCACCGCTACGCCTGGCCATCAGAACTCGATCTGATGGCCCGCCTGGCCGGGCTCACCCTCGAATCCCGCTGGGCCGACTGGCATCAAACGCCCTTCGGACCAACAAGCACGAACCACATCTCGGTCTATCGACGCTTGGAGGTGCGGCGCAGTGATGCGCTTGCTCTCACGAGCGAGATTGGTGGCGTGTCAGACATGGGAGGCGACCCAGCGTGCTGGCTGCATCGCGTCTGCGACGTGTGCGGCGGGGTGATCGACGCAGAAGACTGCTCGACGTGCGCGTGGCGGTCACAACCCGAACAAGAGAGAGTTCGCGACCGGCGGCCTCACCACCACATCAGCCGCCGCGTCGACCATCGGCACCTCAAACAACCGCTCGCCGCTCGCTACACTCGTCATACAGCCGGTTTCTTCAACCACCCGTCACAAGTGGCGGATACTGACCCACGCTCCTAGCCAGAGGCGCTCGAACGCACAGCCTTCGATGTCGTAGATGCGCTTTACGGCCCGGCCCCGTGGGTAGGCCAATGCTGACGAAAGGCGCAGCGAGGAAAAGGAGGCGAAATGAACCCTCAATCAGGAGTACTCGCGACCCCGCACGGAAGCGCACATAGTGGGAAGCCTGCGCTGTTGGCCCACTACCGGACTCTCGTCGATGTGCGTCACGCGATCGCGCGGCTCGAGGCGAGCGGAGTAGACGGCGACGACCTTGCGCTCGTCGGCGACGCCGCGCTGCTCTTGGAGCAAACGCCCGACCGGACGCGCACGGACTCCCGATTTCTTTCCAGCGTCACGCGATCGATCGCGGTCGGGATCCTCGCAGGCGCGCTGCTCGGCGCCGCCTTTGGCGCTGTATTTGTTGGAGCCCTGCTTCTCGCCTAGACCGGGCTCACGGGCAGGGGTTGGGTCTTCGCGCTGCTGGTTGTGTGGTTTGCCGCAGGCGGAAGCCTGCTCGGAGCGTTTACCGCAGTGTTTCGGAGCATTGGGTTCTCGGAATCCCTGCCGCTCACCTATGAGGATGAACCAGCGCGCCCGCTGTGGCTCGCCGTATACGGCGACGTCGACACGGTCCGCTCGACGATCGAAGCGACCGGGCCATTGGAGATAGTGGACAATCCCGAGAGGCACACCGCGCACCCCGATGAGGTCCCACTAACCGACACCAGCACCTGAACGCGCGGGCGTGACGAAGCGGCGAATCGGGTGGCTCGGCCATGTCCGCGGCGTAGTCCGAAGAGATCCTGGAGTCCCTGAAAGCAGCGGCTGCCGCGTTGCGCGATGCTGCAGTTTGCGCTCGGGGGCGGGCTCGCCGCGTGGGCGCGGGGCGGTCCGCCGACGGAGCACGACATCGACTTCTTGATTCGCGTTGCCGATGCCGACGCCGTGCTTGCCACGCTCCGAGAGGCCGGGGCTTGCCTGGCACCCGTGGCGATGGCCCGCCCAGGAAGTCCTCAGAGTCTCGGGAGCATGCCCATGCGAGAGCACCAGGATCAGTCGGGGCCTCTCTCCGACGAGGAGCTGCGACGACTTGATGCGTGGTGGCGGGCCGCGAACTACTTGTCGGTCGGCCAGATCTATCTGCTGGAGAACCCGTTGCTGCGCGAGCCGCTGCGGATCGAGCACATCAAGCCCCGATTGTTGGGCCATTGGGGCACGACACCGGGACTGAATCTCCTCTACGCGCATCTCAACCGGGTGATCCGCCGCGACGATCTGAATGTGATTTTCGTATGTGGGCCCGGGCATGGTGGACCGGCGGTCGTGGCCAGCACTTATCTCGAAGGTACCTACAGCGAGCTGTACCCGGCGGTGACCCGTGGCGAGGCCGGCTTGCGGAAGCTCTTTCGCCAGTTCTCGTTCCCGGGTGGCATTCCCAGTCATGCGGCACCCGAGACGCCCGGCTCGATCAACGAAGGCGGCGAACTCGGCTATTCCCTCGTGCACGCCTACGGCGCGGTGTTCGACAATCCTGACCTCGTGGCGGCCTGCGTCATCGGGGATGGCGAAGCGGAGACCGGCGCGTTGGCCGCGAGTTGGCATTCCAACAAGTTCCTCGACCCGCGCCGCGACGGCGCGGTCGTACCGATCCTGCATCTGAACGGCTACAAGATCGCGGGACCGACGGTGCTGGCCCGGATTCCCGAGCCCGAGCTGCTCGACTTGTTGGGTGGCTATGGCTACGACGCCCGCGTCGTCGCTGGTGACGATCCCGCGGCCGTGCACCAGCAACTGGCTAGCACCATGGACGCGGTCATGGCCGACGTCCGCGCGATCCAACGCGACGCCCGTACCGGCAAGGGCGTCGAGCGGCCGCGCTGGCCGATGATCGTGTTGCGGACACCGAAGGGCTGGACCGGACCCCGGGTCGTTGACGGTCTCCTCATCGAGGGCACATTCCGTGCGCATCAGGTCCCGTTGGATGGTTTCGCAGAGCATCCGGAGCATCTCGCGCTGCTTGAGGCGTGGCTGCGCAGCTACCGGCCCGAGGAGCTCTTCGACGATGTCGGCGTGGTTCGCGCGGAGATCGCCGCGTTAGCCCCCGACGGTGATCGCCGTATGGGTGCGAACCCGCACGCCAACGGTGGCCGGCTGTTGCGTGACCTGGAACTGCCCGGATTCGCCGGGTACGGATGCGCAGTGCCGGCTCCCGGCGCGGTGCACGCCGAGGCGACTCGGGTGCTGGGCGTGTGGCTGCGCGACGTGGTGGTCCAGAATCTTGACCGGTTCCGGATCATGGGTCCCGACGAGACCGCGTCGAACCGGCTCTCCGCGCTGTTCGAGGTCACCGACCGCGTGTGGGTCGCCGAACGCCAAGCCGGCGACGACCATCTCGCGCCGGACGGGCGGGTCATGGAGGTCCTCTCCGAGCACCTGTGCGAAGGCTGGCTCGAGGGTTACCTCCTGACCGGCCGTCACGGCCTTTTCAACAGCTACGAGGCGTTTATCCACATTGTCGACTCGATGGTCAGCCAACACGCAAAATGGCTCAAGGTCAGCCGCCAGATCCCCTGGCGGGCACCGATCGCGTCGCTGAACTACCTGCTCTCGAGCCACGTGTGGCGCCAAGACCACAACGGGTTCTCGCACCAAGACCCCGGGTTCATCGACCACGTCGTCAACAAAAAGGCCGAGATCGTACGGGTCTATCTCCCGCCCGACGCGAACTGCCTCCTGTCCGTGATGGATCATTGTCTACGCAGCCGTGACTACGTCAACGTCGTCGTCGCCGGCAAGCAACCGGCCCCAGCATGGTTGACCATGGACGACGCCATCACCCACTGCACCCGCGGGGTCGGCATCTGGGACTGGGCCTCGTGCGACACCGACGGCGATCCCGACGTGGTGCTCGCCTGTGCCGGCGACGTCCCGACCCTCGAGGTCCTCGCCGCGACCTCGATCCTTCGCCGCGAGCTCCCCGACCTGCGGGTCCGGGTCGTGAACGTGGTCGATCTCATGCGTCTCGAACCACCCCAGGAGCACCCCCACGGGCTCGCCGACGCCGACTTCGACGCGATCTTCACTACCGACCGGCCCGTGATCTTCGCCTACCACGGCTACCCGGCGCTGATTCATCGACTCACCTACCGCCGCACCAACCACGACAACTTCCACGTCCGCGGCTACAAGGAAGAAGGGACCACCACCACACCCTTCGACATGGTCATGCTCAATGACCTCGACCGCTACCGCCTCGTCATCGACGTCATCGACCGTGTCCCCGGCCTTCCCTCGACCGCCGCCGGCCTGCGCGAAGAGATGCTCAACGAACGCACCCGAGCCCGAGAATGGACCCGAGCCACCGGTGACGACCTCCCCGAGATCCGTGACTGGACCTGGCCCGGCCGATGACCCCCACGTCGATCCTCACCGTCAACGCCGGATCCACCTCCACCAAACTCGCAATCATCGACGACACCGACGACGTCACCTGGTCACGCACCATCCCACCCGATCCAACGGCCCTGCACGCCGCCCTTGAAGATGCACGCCACGTCCCCATCGCGGTGACCGCGGTCGGGCATCGCATCGTCCACGGCGGCACCCGCTTCGTCGAACCCGTCCTGGTCGACGACGAAATCCTCACCGCCATCGGAGACCTCTCCGAACTCGCCCCCATCCACAACCAGGCCGGCCTCGCCGGCATCACCGCCACCCGCGCCGCGTTCCCCGACCTGCCCCACGTCGCGTGCTTCGACACCGCGTTCCACACCACAATCCCGCCCGCCGCGCACACCTACGGCGGACCCCGACACTGGCTCGACCAGGGCTACCGCCGCTACGGCTTCCACGGCCTCAGCCACCAACACGCCGCCACCCGAACCGCAGAACTCCTCCAACGCCCAAGCGCCGACCTCGCGCTCGTCTCATGTCACCTCGGCGGTGGCTGCTCCATCACCGCAATCGCAGGTGGCCACAGCATCGACACCACCATGGGCTTCACCCCCCTCGACGGACTCGTCATGGCCACCCGCTCCGGCTCCATCGACCCCGCCCTTATCCTCCACCTCCTCCGACACGGCGTCGGTCTCGACGAACTCGACGACACCTTGGAACACCACTCCGGCCTCCTCGGCCTCTCCGGCGTGAGTAGCGACGTGCGCAAAGTCATAACCGCACGCGACCACGGCCACCCCGACGCACGACTCGCCATCGACGTCTTCGTTCATCGTCTCGCCAGCGGCATCGGCGCCATGACCGCCGCCCTCGACCACCTCGACGCCATCATCTTCACCGGAGGCATCGGCGAGAACAACCCAGAGATCCGCGCCCGTGCCGTCGCTCGCCTCACATGGCTCGGCGCAACAATCTCCCCCGCGGCGAACGCACAACCCCACCTCGACGCCGACATCGCAACCCACGACGCGCCCACACGAATCCTCGTCATCAAGAACCGCGAAGACCTCATCATTGCCCACGCCAGCCGCACAACCGTTTCCTAAGCTAAGTGGTCGTGATGGTCATCAGTGGTTGGTAGTGATCCGGTCGACGTAGTGGATGGTGAGCGCGTTCAGGATTTGTTTCCAGCCGTTGATCTTGCCGGTCAGGTTCTCACGATTCGGCCGGCGTTGCGTCGCGACGAGGTAGAGAACCTTCAACGCGGCTTGCTCGTTGGGGAAATGCCCGCGGTGACGCACCGCTCTTCGGAACCGCGCGTTGAGCGACTCGATCGCGTTCGTCGTGTAGACGATCTTGCGGAGCTCGACGGGGAACTCGAGGAACGGCACGAACTCGCCTCAGCTGTTCTCCCACGAGCCGATCATCGCTGGATATGTCTGGCGCCACGTGGCCGCGAACTCGTCGAAATGCGCTTCGGCGGCAGCGACGGTCGGCGCGGTGTCGCATCTGGCGCATCTGGCGGGTGATCTGATCCCAGTGTTTCTTCGACGCGTAACGCAACGAGTTGCGGACCATGTGCACGACACAGGTCTGCACGGTCGCGTCGGGCCACGTCACCCGGATCGCGTCAGGCAAGCCTTTCAGACCGTCGCAGCAGACGATCAACGCGTCGACGACACCACGGTTGCGGAGCTCGGTGAGCATGGTCATCGACTGCTTCGTGCCTTCACCGCCCGTGGGGCCGAGCCAGAGCCCGAGCACGTCGCGTTCGCCGTCGAGGTTCACACCGATCGCCACATACACAGGCCGGTTCGCGACTTGCGCGTCGCGGACCTTGATCACGATCGCGTCGATCAACAAGACCGGATACACACGGTCGAGGGGCCGGTTCTGCCAGGCGATCATGTCCTCGACGATCGAGTCGGTGATCTTCGAGATCGTCTCCCGCGAGATCTCCGTCCCATAGATCTCGAACAGATGCGCCTGAATATCGCCCGTAGTCATGCCCTTCGCGTACAACGACACCACATTCGCGGTGAGGCCATCGAGACGACGGGCATGCTTGGGGACCGTGACCGGATCGAACGTCCCGTTGCGGTCCCGCGGGACCCGCAACTCGACCTGGCCGATCTCGGTCGTCACCGTCTTGGCCGACGACCCGTTGCGCGAGTTCCCCGAACCGCGTCCCGCCGACTCGTAGGGCTCGTAACCAAGATGATCCGCGAGCTCGACCTCCAAGCCGGTCTGGAGCGCTTGGCGGACCAGCCCAGTCAACAGACCGTCGTCGCCGGTCAGTTCCACGCCCTCGTCACGAGCGCGAGCCACCAGCTCCTCGGCCCACTCCCGCATCGCCGTCGCGTCGGGCACACCACGCGCAGCCGGCACCAACGACGTCTCTTCTGTCGTCCTTCTCGAAGTCATGGACATGATCCTCTCCAGCCCGCAGCCCTCAGCCGTGGACCCTCAGATCACGCCACTTACACAATCTTTCTGACAGTCCCAACCGGGGCGGTTCAACTCGTTGATGAGTACGGCCGGCGCAGGTGGTGTGTCGTTGGATCGTTCGGCCTGGTTCGATTTCCACGACGAGATCGTCGTTGGGGGCACGTTGGTTGAGCCCGCGGTGGGGTCGGTGTTCGTTGTAGTGGTTGATGTACTCGTCCAGGAGTGTTCGGAGTTGTCGTTCGTTCCAGATCAGGGTGCGATCGAGGAGTTCTTGGCGGAGGGTGCGGACCCAGCGTTCGGCGAACGCGTTGGCCATCGGCGCCCGTGGCGGGGTGGTGATCGCGGTGACGCCCGCTCCGGCGAACACGGTGTCGAACGATCGGGTGTATTGGCCGGCGCCGTCGTGGATCAAGAACCGGACCTGTCGGTCGAGGCCCATGAGGAGGTTGCGGGCGGCTTGAGTGGTCCACGCCCCAGTCGGGTGGGTGGTGATCCCTCCGAGGTGCACGCGTCGCGAGCCGATCTCGATGAAGAACAGGACGTGCAGGCGCCGGAGCGTCACGGTGTCGACGCAACAGAAGTCGGTGGCGATCACTGCCTTGGCTTGGGAGCGGATAAACCGAGCCCAGCTCGGCTCGCAGCGGTTCGGGGTGGGGTTGATGCCGGCGGTGCGGAGGATCTTCCACACGCTCGACGCGGCAACCTTGTGTCCGAGGCGACAGAGTTCGCCGTGGATGCGCCGGTATCCCCAGGCCGGGTTCTCGCGTGCGAGGTGGATCGCGAGCCGGCGGATCTCGGCGTGGCGCGTCAGGTTGGGTCCAGTGACGGGCGACGAGGCGGCGGTGCCAGCCGATCACGGTCGCGGGTTTCACGATGAGGAACACCTCGCCGAGGCCGGGTCCGATCGAACACGCGCGTCGACAGAGTGGCGAGGATCGTGCGGTCGGTCGGAGTGAACCGGGGCCGGGCGACGTGTCGTTTCAGGACGAAGACCTGGTGGCGGAGAGCCAGGATCTCGGCGTCGCGTTCGTCGCCGGTGGCGAACAACCAGCCGAGCCGAGACACGACCAGCCGGACGAGGGTGGGAAGGTCCTTCATGGGTCGACGACGGTAGCGGTCCGCGAAAAAGGCCAGAACCCCAACGGACCCGGGCTCCGATGAATTCTCGGTACCTACAGGCGCAGCCCTTCCACGCTCCCGTTGATGCCGTCACCGGGGAGCCCGAACACTGTGTCGACGCCCCAGTCGATGAGCCGCTCGATGAGCAGCTCGGACGCGATCTTCTTCATCGCCGGCTGGGGGTGCTCGCGCTCGCTGTGGCACCTTCGGCTTCGGCTTGCTGAAGGTCATCGTCGGACAGGACACGCTCGTCGGGATCGGCGGTGCGGCCCTCTGTTTGGAAGTGCAGCTTCTCCATGTACGGCGTGGGTCGCTTGCGCCGGTAATCGAGGAACTCTTCGGCGTAGTAGTCCCGCGCCTCTTGAACGGTCTTCTGGCCGGTCACGATGTCGTGCATGAGGTTGAGCGCGAGGAGGTTCGCTTCTTCGTCATGGCAGCGTGCGGAGACCTCGCCGGCTGTGCGTTCGACGATCACGCTGCCGTCGAAGGCGGCCAGCGGGCTGACCTTGTCGGTGGGGACCTGGTAGTCGATGAACGACTCCACGGCGTCGATGTGCGGCGCCGGGAAGCGGTGCTCATAGAAGGTCCGTGTCGCGGCGATCCGCTTCCATGGCCCGACGCCGGTCCAGGTGAGTATCGACTCGGTGGCTTCGTGCGGCTCGCCGTACTTGTCGATCACCAGTTGCGCCGCTTCGCGCGATTCCTCGGACCATTCCTTGATGATCGCGGCTACGTATTGATCGGCCACGGTGTCCACTCCTCTCTAGGTGTTGGTGCCGGTCTCGACGCGGTCGGTCGGTTCGTCGGTTGATTCCGCGTCGCGGGCGCAGTGGGCGCAGCGCAGTAGAAGCGGCCGTCGACTTCGGTGCCGTGTCCGATCACCTTGCAGCTGCAGTGCTCACATACGGGCGCCATAAGATGGATGGCGCATTCGAAACTGTCGAAGATGTGGCGCTGCCCCGCCGCCACCACCTCGAACGCCTTGTCGTAGTCGTTACCGCAAACCTCGCAGCGGGCCATCGACGACACCCTCCTGTGTTCGTTTCGCGCACGTCACCGACGTCGGCGAGCGATGGCGCGACTCGGGCTATTGGTTTGGCGCCGCGGCGCTGATGTCGGCCAAGGCCGTGTGCGGGTCTCGATCGATGGCGAGATCCCCGATGTCGTCGTCCTTCATGCGGCACGCTGCATCGATCAGCGACGTCGTGCCGGGCAGGCTGACCGGGTTCGAGGTCATAACCTCGCGGATGCTCTGCGGCATGGCTGCCTCCTTGCGAATGGATCCGCCGCCGGACGCGGCCGGACTCTCCTTTTCCCTACCCCGGAACCGAGCCAGCGAAGCCTTCCAGCGAAGGGATTTCGGTAGGGGCAGAGCGCGGCGGGTAGAAGGAAGTTGAGCCGAGGTGCGCATGCGGTTCCGTGACCGGCCGACGCCGACCAGAAGCTGGCGACCAGATCGCCGACCGAGCGTTCCGTCGCCCGCAAGGTAGGTCCCCGGCCAGCCGAGCTGGGGATCGGTGCCATCGCCGAAGGCGACGGGCGGGTCGTCGACCTCCGCGCCACGCGGATGCTTGGGGCGGGTGCGCCACTACCGGGCCGAGCGGCCGCTGCCCGAACTGCCCGGTCGTGAGGTGATCCTCGTCGATGACGGCCTCGCCATCGGGGGTTACGCGTCTCTCGGGATGGTGAGGTGTCCGCGCGGGTGGACGCCATCGATGCCAAGCACTGCATCCTCGTCGGTGACCAGGCGGCGCGATTTGGAATCCCGTGCCTGAGCAATGAGCCGAGCAACCTCCTGGTCGGTGGTCTGGCCGAAGTCGTCGTACCATGCTCCGACTGCGGTGAAAGAGGGCGGCTGTTCGAGCACGACGACCTCGTCGGCCTCTTGGCGCAGTTGCTGTACCGCGTCGAGAGCGGCCACCGGTGCGGCCAGGACGACGCGCTTGGGACCCTGCGACCGGACCACCTGAAGCGCAGCGCGCGCCGTGGAACCCGTGGCGATCCCGTCGTCAACCACGATCACCGTTCGCCCGGCGAGCGGGTGCATCGGGCTGTGCGGGCGATAGCGCAACACTCGTCGGTCGAGTTCCAAGCGCTCCTCGGCGATGATCCGCTCCAGATCGCTCTGCCCGACGCGGGCAGTGTCCATGATCCCTTCGTCCACGACGAGAACGCCGCCTTCGCCGATGGCGCCCATCGCCAGCTCGCGATGGAAGGGGACGCCGAGTTTGCGCACCACGAGGACGTCGAGTGGTGCGTGGATGGCCTTGGCGACCTCACTCGCCACGGGGATGCCGCCACGCGGCAGACCGAGCACGATCGGGTCGCTGTCCCGATACTGAGCGAGGGCGACGAGCCGCCGTCCTGCGTCGCAGCGGTCCTTGAATCGGGTTGTGCTCACTTCGTCTCACGCTCCTTCGGTCTGGTCCCCTTCGGTCTCGTCCCCTGCGGTGAGGTCGCGGTCGAGACCTGCACTTCAGTACCGGTACAGGGCGGCGAGTGGTGATCCTTCGGGGAGCCGCTCGGGCGATACCCGGTGCATTCGCGCACCATGTCGCCATGCCTCGATGATGACGCCGTTGACGAAGTCAGTCGCCCCCGGTTCCCACTGATCGAGGTATTCGGTCGGTTGTGTCGGCCTGCCCCAACGCGGTGTGGTGGATGCGACAAGGAGGTCGCTCACTCGGCCCTGTGCAGTAGCCCCGATCAGTTCGTCGAGGTCGGCGCTGGCCAGTCCGGTTCCGAGACGTGTGGCGAGTCGCTCGGAGAGCACGTCGTCACGCTTGGCCAGAACCGGTTCGATCACTTCCTTGACTCGCTGATGCAGTTCGCTCGTCGTCAACTCCTCGGGGCTGCCGACAGGCGCCGCCATCACCCGGTGATGGCGGGTGATGTGCTGATAGCGAGCCACCGTGGGCGCCGTGCCCGCCACCACCAGAGGGGTCTCGAGATCGCTGTGCAGGAAGTGCAGGACCGCGTCATCGACCTTGTGGAAGAAGCGGGTCAGACGTTCCTTGCGGTCCTCGTCCTGGGCTCCACTGCCATGACTGATGATCGAAAGGCCCCCTCGGCCGACAGGACCGCCTGCGTGGCTGCCGCTCATTCGTTCGTCTCGTTCGTACCAGAGCGCCTCTTCCACCGAACCGGGCAGGTCGGGCACTTCGCACACCGACCACTGCGTCCGATCGAGCCGGAGCAGTGCAACGTTCTCGGCTCCGACCGTCAGCACATAGCAGGTGGGGCCGTTTTCGACGCTGGACAGCAGCGATCCGATTGTGAACTGGCTACCCGTCGTGGCGAGCGCCTGTACGGATACATCGATGTCGAACTCTGCCGCGAACCCGGGTGCGAGGTACAACGCAAGACCGCCCGAGTGTTCGGCGATGACCGTGCGCTGCAGCACCGCTTCAGTGGGTTCGAGAAGATCGTCGATGTCGGCGGTGTCCATCGCCTTGAGCTGCGCCCGCGCCGAGGCGATGAGGCTCTTCAACTCGAGATGGACCCTGTGGTCGTCGGGATGTCGTTGATCGATCGGCAGGATGATCGACACACATGGCGACGCGGTGTGGCGAGCCAGTGCGTCGAATGACGCGGCTGTGGTCAGGGTTGTCATGTTGGTCCTCTATTCGAGTCCAGTTGGGTGTGTTGGTTCGGTCGGCCGGTTCCTCGATCTCCAACGAACCGGCAGTCGTCCTCGAACGTCTTCGTCACGGCTATCAGGTCGATTTCGTACTTGAACAGAGGGGGTGATCGCGCCCGGGGCCAGCCTCTTCGAAGAACCAGGCGTGCTCGACCAGTCGCTCATCTCGCCGCCGACTGGTCCGGACGCCAACTTGAGCGGCTGGCGTAGGACCGCGTAGCCAGTCGTAACCCTGCCCCGAGTCGCGGCGTGGCCCGAGCGACGACTCCCGGCGAGATCGCACGGACCACGTCCGCCGCCCCCGGCAGTCCCCCGCTTGGCGAGCACCACCGGGTCCGGCTGGGCCACATCTCTGACGGCAGCGGCCAACTCGTCACCGGCGGCGGAACGGTTGGCTAAGCGAGCCATCATGCTCCCTTGGTCTGTTCATTGCCCTGCCCTCCGGTCCGGTCCGACGTCGCGCAGGAAAGATCGGGTACCAGGCGGTCGAGCGGTGCACTCGATGTTCTACCCGACCGAGCGCCGCGGGCTTCGCCTCGCAGGGATTGGGGTAGGAACGGCAAGTAATCCCGCGACCAAAAGGAGCAGCCATGGCGTTCTGGGAGTACCCCGACAACCGCTACTACTACGGTTGGTACAACGAGCCCCGAGAGATCGTTCCGACTGATGGCGACATCAAGTCAATGGTGGTAGATCGGCTACGTGACAACGCGTGCACCGCTGACGATGAGGTCCGCGTGGACGTCAAGCGCAACGTCGTGATCCTCACCGGCGACGTGTCATCCACATTGGCCAAGCGGGCCGCGGGCGACGATGCATGGGATACGCCCGGCGTCATCGACGTGAGCAACCAGCTCGCCGTTGCCGGTGCGACGGTCCAATGAGCCCGTCGGCGGCACTGGCGTTTCAGCTTCCGGAGCCAACACCCGCCGACCCGCTGATACCGCCCGTGCCCACTGCCCGACCCCTACCAACCCGAGCCGTCGCCTTTCCCCGTCCCGCCCGCCGAACCGACCCCAATCCCGACCCGGCCGCCGATCGGCGTCGGTTCCCGAGCGTCGCTACGATCTGGCCGGGTCGCTGCTCGCGGCGGCGATCGCCGAGGGGGAACGCAGTGGGGCGCCGATCGCCGAGTGCCTGAGCCCCACCGCCCGCGCCGCCGGACGTGTGATCGGCGAGGAAGCAGCCGCCGCCACCGGGCCGCTCACCAAGCGCGACGACCGTCGGCGAGCGGTGCTCGAGATACTCGCCCGCCACGGGTACGAGCCCGTGTCGGGCAAGCGCGGCGAGATCGCGCTTGTCAACTGTCCGTTCCACCGCCTCGCCGAGGAGCACCGCAGTCTCGTGTGCGGCATGAACCTCGACTTCCTCGGCGGGCTCCTCGACGGGATCGGCCCCACTGGCCGGCTCGACGCGCGACTCGCTCCCGAGCCCGGTTACTGCTGCGTGCGCATCAAGGCCGCCTGAACGGCCCGTCTACCGGAAGCGGGGCTGGCGCGTGGCGGGCGCGTCGGGACAGCTGACGCACCGACGTGCGTGCGGTGTGGCTTCGAGCCGTTCAAACGGGATGGGGGTCGCGCAGTTCTCGCAGATGCCGTAGGTGCCGTCGTCGAGGCGGCGCAACGCGTCGCGCGCCTCGCGAACGGCGACGTCGAAGTGGACGCAGACCTCCGCGACCTCGCGTTCGAGAAGGTTGTCGCTGTCCGGCTGACCGCTGAGCTCATCGACGGTTGCGCGGCGCGCGGCGGCTTGATCGGCGTGCTCGACGAGCTGGCACAACAGCAGCGACCACAGCAGCGTGGCCGCCTCCGCTGAGAGGTGGGCAGGGCGACGCGTCCCCGCGCTGTACATCGTCATCCCGGGTAGCTCCTCGTGATGGCCGGGGTCACCCGGCACGGACCGAGCGGCTGGGCGGCTCGGCACGGCCTGCAAATTGTCGAGGCCGCCCTCGGCAGAGCCCCCCGGGATGGACGGTGTCCCCCCTCCAGCGGGGGCACCTCTGCCCCGTCCGCCTCCTACTGCTTCCGCAGCCGGGATGGTTGCCCGGTCCAGAGCGGAACCCGCGAAAAGGCCTGCTCGAAGTGCCGCAACACTTGCCCGACGGATCGCCACGATCCCTCCGACCTTAACCAGGGCATTGTCTCCAGCCCTGCCGCGTTCTTCGGAGGGAAGCATTGCGGCTTCGGCCGCGCAGGTATCAACGAGTACCTGGAGACGAAGTACGTGGCTCTGCATACGAGCTCAAGCTGACGCCGTTCACCGGCAAGATCAGGTCGGTCGACTCGCACAGCGGGCTCAGCGGGGTGACGCTCGCGTACCCTTCCGCGACCAATGCGGCATCGGACCCCGGCTGGAGCTCGTCTCGGACGTCGGCGACGCCGACACGAACGAATCCTTCGCCGACCTCGGCGATCGTCGTCTGCACCGCGCCGAACGCCGCGAGCTCGCCTTGGCGCACGCCTCGAAGCTCGTCGACCGCCACGTTGGGAACGTTGACGTTCAGGACGACCGGGTGGTCGATGTCGAGGAGCCAGCCGATCGCGTGTCTCGCGACGTCCGCCGCCGTGTCCCAGTGAAGCGTCTCCCCGACGGCGAGTGACACCGCCAGTGCCCGACAACCGTGCACTCGGGCGGTCATCGCAGCTCCGACGGTGCCCGAATGCAGCACCGCGTGACCGGTGTTCAGGCCGAGGTTGATGCCGGACAGGACGATGTCGGGCGGATTCCCGAACGCACCGCGCGTCGCGATCAGCGCGATGAACCCAGGGACGGCGTCGACGCCGTATGCCTCCACGCGGTCGAGGCCCGCGATCGACCATCGCTCCACGACGATGCGTCCATCGGCTTGGACCGCTGTCAGCGATGCGCTCGTGCCGCTCGACTCCCGCAGCGGCGCAGCCACCACGACCTCCAGGCCGCTCTCGATCGCCGAGGAGGCGAGCCAGCGCAGGCCCTCCGACGAGATGCCGTCATCGTTGGTGACCAGAGCACGGTGCGTGGTCATGAGTCGGGCGTCGCCTTCGCCGCGAGCTCGTCGGGAGTGGTCGTGGGCGTCGTGCCCGCCGCCGTCGCCGCGACCCGAGGCTCGAGGCGCCGGAGCTGGACGTGCCGGGCGAGTTCCTCGATCGCGGCGCGTTCGCCACTCGCCAGGCCGTGACGGGCGACGTTGAGCGCTCCCGCGGCCGCACTGATGCGCAACGCCGACTCGATCGGGAGGCCGTAGGCGAGACCGGCGGCGAGACCGGCGGTCATCGAGTCACCGGCGCCCCGGTGGTCGAGCGCCTCGAGTGTCGGCGCATCCACGCGGAAGAGCTCGTCGCTGACGAGCGCGAGCGCCGGCTGCTCGGCGCGTGAGAGAACGACGTTCCTCGCGCCGGCCCGGCGGAGCTCGGACATGACTCGCAGGAGCTCGCCTTCGGAGTCGTCGACAGCCCAGCCGTCCTCGAGGAGCTCCGCATCGCTGACCTTGAGCACCGTTAGCCCTCCGTCGAGCACGGCACGAAGCGGCTCGCCGGCGAGGTCCGCGACGACCGTCCGGCCATTCGTCCGCAGATCGTGGGCCAGCCGCCGATAGGTGTCGGCAGGCACCACGTCGGGGCCCTCCGCGCCTCCGAGCACGCACACGGACGCCTCGAGACCCTCCACGAGCATTGCCCCGTACAGCTCATCGAGCTCGTGGCGGGACAACGGCGCAGGGCTCATCTCGGCCAACACCGACCGCTCGCCGCTGCGACGGTCGTGCACGTACGCGGCGTTGCCGCACGCGGCGGTCACACCGCGGATCGCGATGCCATGCTGCTCGATCAGGGTG
>JALYLU010000036.1 GCA_030774075.1 Actinomycetota bacterium
CACGCGGGCGCGGGCTCGCTCATGCTGTTCGGACGCGAGGAAGGCGGCTGGCCTGAGAACGACCAGCGCGCCGTCGCCGGTAGCGGTCCGGGAGTCCTGCGGCTCAATCTGCGAGTCGGCGCGGGACAGGTGCGAGTTCGCCGCTTCGAACCGGGCGGTATCGAGACCATCTCGGGGGCCAACGCCTCGGAAGGAAAGGGATGATGGAACGTCACCCCACCGACTTCGTGGAACTGCTGTTCGGGCTCGCCTTCTTGGCTGCCGGCGGAGCATTCATCGTTCACCAGACCACCGACCGCGCGTTCGACGCGGCCTGGGTGGCAGCGATCGCGCTCGTCACCATCGGATGCGCGTTCCTCGCGGTGACGGTCTTCCATCGTCCCCGGCGCGACGACGCCGACGCACCGTCGCTCGACGGACCGGAGTCGTGAACAGAAGGGGCGCGGGAGGCGCGGGTTACGGCGCCCGGGGATCGGCGACGTCGAGCAACGGGAGCTCGTCACGCGCACCCGTTGCGCGCACCTTCCGCTCGATCACGCCCCGGCCCACACCCTTCGCACCCACGACGAGCTGCACGGGCATTCCCACGAGGTCGGCATCCGCGAACTTCACGCCCGGGCTCACGTCGCGGTCGTCGTAGAGCACGTCGATCCCCCGCCCCCGCAGCTCTTCGTAGACGCGTTCGGCCTCCGCGATCACCGTCGATGCCTGCTCGCCCCGGCCCGGGACGACGATGAGATGCACCGCGTAAGGTGCGAGGGCCGCGGGCCACGCAAGACCGTGCTCGTCGTGGTGCTCCTCCGCGACCGCGGCGACGACGCGCGAGACCCCGATGCCGTACGAACCCATCACCATCGGGTGTTGTTCACCTTTCTCGTCGGTGTAACGCGCGTCGAGTGCTTCGCTGAACTTGGTGCCGAGGTTGAAGACGTGCCCCACCTCGATGCCTCGATCGATCGACAACGGCTTGCCGCAGCGCGGGCACGGATCTCCCGGGGCGACGCTGACGATGTCGGCCCACACGTCGACGTCGAAGTCGCGACCCACGACCGCGTTGTAAACGTGATGGTCGACACGGTTCGCGCCTGTGACCCATCCGGTCCCGACCTTCACGCTCGGGTCGGCGACGACAACGCTCGCGTTCTCGTAATGCGGGCCGACGTAGCCCTTCGGGAGCTCGGGATGCGCGGCGAAGTCGTCGTCGCCGTAGAGGCGTACCGGCTTCGGCGAGAGCGCAGCGGCCAGTGCGAACTCGTTGACCTCACGATCGCCGGGGACGATCGCGAGCCCGAGCTTGCCGTCGACGTCGAACACGATCGACTTCAACAGCTTGCCCGGCGCGACCTTCAGCAGGTCGGCGACGCCCGCGATACCCGGGACGTCGGGCGTGTGCACCGCCTCCATCGGAGGCTGCTCGCCCGCGCTTCCTGCGACATCCGCGCTTGATACGGCGCCCGCGCTTGATACGGCGCCCGCGCTTGATACGGCGCCCGCGCTTGATACGGCGCCCGCGTCCGCGCCGCGGCGCGCCGCTTCCACGTTCGCCGCGTATTCGCAGTTGGGGCACCATACGAAATCGTCCTCGCCCACCGCGGCAACGGCCATGAACTCGCGGCTCTCCGACCCTCCCATCTCGCCCGACTCCGCCTCGACCGCGCGAAACGTGAGCCCGCACCGCTCGAACACCCGGTGGTACGCGTCGTACATCCGCCGGTAGCTCGCACGCATTCCGTCGAGGTCGACGTCGAACGAGTACGCGTCCTTCATGAGGAACTCTCGCCCTCGCAGCAGGCCGAATCGCGGTCGCAGCTCGTCGCGGTACTTCCAGTTGATCTGATAGAGGTTCAGCGGCAGGTCGCGGTACGACCCGTACTCCTGCGCGACGATGCTCGTGACCAACTCCTCAGCTGTCGGTGAGAGGCAGTAGCCGGTCTCCTTGCGGTCGAGGAGGCGGAACATCAGCGGGCCGTAGGCCTGGTCGCGGCCGCTGCGTTCCCAGAGCTCGAGGGGCTGCGCGATCGACAGCAGGACCTCCTGGGCGCCGGCGGCGTCCATCTCCTCCCGGACGATCTGCTCGACTTTCCGCAGCACCCGGTAGCCGAGCGGGAGCCACGAGTAGATCCCGGCGCTGGTCCGGCGGATGTAGCCGGCCCGGACGAGCAGTCGGTGGCTGTCGACCTCGGCGTCGGCGGGGTCGTCGCGCAGGGTGCGCAGGAACAGGGAGCTCATCCGCATGGGCTCCGAGGCTACCGGCGACCCCTACGGTCCAATATTGACTTTGCACCCGGAATGCCGTCCGTTGGGCCGTCCGTTGGGCCGTCCGTTGGGCCGTCCGTTGGGCGTCCGTGGGAATGTTGGGTTCGGGACGGAATGTTGACCCGAGTGGTCGGAGAAATTCCCGACCTTCGAGCTGGTGTTTCAGCGTGATCCGGCGTAAGGTGGGTAGATGATTCTGCGGGTAGTGGGCGCTGCGAGCATCTTCATGGGCCGCACGCCGCACGAGGTACGCGACGAGCTCAGTCTCGGCCGTTCCGGCTGACGGCCCCGGGCCCGCCCGGCCTCCGCCCGTCCGTTCTTTTCCACCCGCCCGTCAGGGAGCCGCCTCATGGCGATCGACGTCCGCGATCTCGCGACCCGTCCGCTCGAACCGATCATCGCCGAAGAGCTCGACATCTTCGAACGCACCGTCGCCGAATACCTCGACGGGCGGGTCGACGAGGACACGTTCCGCGTCTTCCGCCTGAATCACGGCGTCTACGGCCAGCGCCAGGGTGGGCGCGCGCAGATGCTGCGGATCAAGATCCCGCACGGTCGCATCACGGCCGAGCAGCTCGACACGTTCGCGTACATCGCCGACAACTACTCCCGGGGTTGGGGTCACCTCACGACGCGTCAAAACATGCAGTTCCATTTCATCCCGCTCGAGCAGTCGC
Source organism: Actinomycetota bacterium (assembly GCA_030774075.1). GTDB lineage: Bacteria > Actinomycetota > Acidimicrobiia > IMCC26256 > PALSA-610 > PALSA-610. Next base: position 2,934 of record JALYLU010000036.1, read on the forward strand.
CCGAGATCCTGCGACTCATGGCGTCGGTCGGGCTGACGTCGCGCGAGGCGTGCGGCGACACGGTTCGTAACGTCATGGGCTGCCATCTTGCCGGCGCGTGCCCGCAAGAGGTCCTCGACATCACACCGTGGGCGCAGGCGACGACCGACTTCCTGCTCCGCCACCCGTACGGGCAACGCCTGCCCAGGAAGTTCAAGATCAACTTCTCGGGATGCGCGACCGACTGCGGCCAGGCGATGTTCAACGACGTCGGCGTGGTGGCCACCACGCGCACGCTTCCCGACGGCACCACCGAGGCCGGCTTCAAGGTGTTCATCGCCGGCGGGCTCGGCGCCAACCCGCATCCCGCCCAGGCCCTCGAGGAGTTCACGCCCCGCGAAGAGCTGTTGCCGACCATCTACTCGTGCCTGCGCACCTTCGACCACTACGGCAACCGCGACAACAAGATCCGCGCCCGTATGAAGTGGCTCGTCGACTCGATGGGCATCGACGAGCTCCGCGAGCGCATCTTCCGGGAACGCAAGTTCCTACGCGCCGCACGCGATTGGCCGTGGGGCATTCCGGAGCAGGTGCGTGAGGCCGGAGACGCGCCGGCCGGCGGCACGCCGACTGCCACCAAGGTCGGTGCCGCGCACGTTCCCGTCAAACTCCTCTCGAGCGACCCCTACGACCGTTGGCAGGAAGCGAACGTCGTGCGCGGGGTCGCGCGGGGCACGGTCAGCGCGGTCGCGTACTCGCGCCTCGGCGACATCACCGCCGATCAGTTCCGCGCCCTCGCCGACATCCAGCGCGACTTCGGGCTCGACGTGCGCATCACGAACCGCCAGAACCTCGCGCTGCGCGACATGAACGAGGCCGACGTACGCCCGCTCTACGACCGATTGATCGACATCGGCATGGCGGAGGCGGGCGCCGAGCTCGCCCGCGACGTCGTCTCGTGCCCGGGCGCCGACACCTGCAACCTCGCGGTCACGCAGTCGCGCGGTCTGGCCGCCGCGGTCGGCGATGCGCTCGAGGACGCGGGCCTGGCCGAGGTTCCGGGCGTGCGCGTGAACATCTCGGGCTGCACGAACAGCTGCGGCCAGCACCACGTTTCCGACATCGGCTTCTTCGGGCTGGAGCGCCGGGCGCACGGACGCGCCGCACCCGGATACCAGATGCTGCTCGGGGGCCACCTGGGCGAGACCGAGGTCGAGTTCGGCGACAAGGCCACCAAGATCCCGGCGAAGACCGCTCCCGAGGCGGTCGTGCGGATCGTCCGGCGCTTCAACGAGGAGCGACAGCCGGGCGAGATGTTCCAGACGTGGCTGGCGCGTTCGGGTGGCGCCAAGACGGTGGGCGGCACGCTCGCCGACCTCGACCAATTCCCCAGCCCCGACGTCAGCCCCGAGTTCTACGTCGACTACGACGAGACCGGTCCCTATGTCGCCGAAGTAGGCGACGGGGAGTGCGCGGCGACATGAGTGAGCGTCGGGAGGCGGGTATCCCGCCGAGCAGCGAACGGGGCCCGAGCGGCCCGGCGCGCCGCGCCGAGAGCGGGCAAGCAAGGAGTGAGCGTCGGGAGGCGGGTATCCCGCCGAGTAGCGAACGGGGCCCGAGCGGCCCGGCGCGCCGCGCCGAGAGCGGGCAAGCGTGAGCCTCCTCGATCCGGTGATCGTCGACCGACCGTTGGTCGACGTCGACCTCGCGGAGCTCGCCGCGATATCGGCGGAGCTCGAGCGCAAGCCCGCGTCGAGCGCCATCAAGTGGGCGTGGGAACGCTTCGGCACCGACGTCGTGCTCGCGGCGTCGTTCCAGGATTGCGTCCTCGTCGACGTCGCGGCCAAGGCGGCGCCCGGCATCGAGGTCGTCTTCCTCGACACGCAGTACCACTTTGCGGAGACGCTCTGGTACGTCGACCGCGTGCGCGAGCGCTACGACCTGAACCTCACCGTGATGCAGCCCCTCGTCTCACGCGACGACCTGTGGCAGACCGACCCGGACGAGTGCTGCGCGATGCGCAAGGTAGAGCCCCTGGCCCGCGCGCTGCGGGGCAAGCAGGCGTGGATGACCGGATTGCGCCGAGTCGAGTCGCCGACGCGCACAAATGCCCCGATCGCGCATCTCGACGTCGGCCGCGGGATCGTCAAGGTGAATCCGCTCGCGTCCTGGACCGACGCCGACATCGCCGCGTACAAGCGCGATCACGAGCTCCTCGAGCACCCGCTCGCGTCGCAGGGCTATCCCTCCATCGGATGCTGGCCGTGCACGCGTCCGGTGGCACCCGGTGAAGACCCCCGTTCCGGACGCTGGTCCGGAGAGGGCAAAATGGAGTGCGGGCTTCACGGGTGGCCCGGAGCCTGACCAGGGACGGAGTAAAGGATGCATCGGCTGATCTCGCATCTCGACGCGCTCGAATCCGAGTCGATCCATCTGTTGCGCGAGGTGGCGGCCGAGTTCGAACGGCCCGTCCTGCTGTTCTCGGGCGGCAAGGACAGCGTCGTCATGCTGCACATCGCCAAGAAGGCCTTCTGGCCGGCACGATTGCCGTTCCCCGTCATGCACGTCGACACGGGCCACAACTTCCCCGAGGTCATCGAGTTCCGCGACTCGTCGGTCGACAAGCTGGACGTCAATCTCGTCGTGGCGTCGGTGCAAGCGTCCATCGACACGGGCCGGGTCGCCGAGGAAACGGGACCGCGCGCCTCGCGCAACCGCCTGCAGACGACGACACTCCTCGACGCGATCGAAGAGCACGGGTTCGACGCGGTGATGGGCGGCGCCCGCCGCGACGAGGAGAAGGCACGCGCCAAGGAGCGCTTCTTCTCGTTTCGCGACGAGTTCGGCCAATGGGACCCGAAGAACCAGCGCCCCGAGATCTGGTCGCTCTACAACGGGCGGCACCGCAAGGGTGAGCACATTCGCGTGTTCCCGTTGTCGAACTGGACCGAGCTCGACATCTGGCAATACGTCGCCGACAAGGAGATCGAGCTCCCCTCGATCTACTACGCGCACCGGCGCAAGGTGTTCCGTCGCGACGGCATGCTCATGGCCGTGACCGATTACCTGCAGCCCGGCGAGGGGGAGGAGGTCTTCGAGGCAACGGTGCGGTACCGCACGGTCGGCGACGCGACGTGCACGGCGGCCGTCGCATCGATGGCGGTCGCGATCGACGACGTGATCGCCGAGGTCGCGGCGTCTCGCATCACCGAACGCGGGGCGACCCGCGCCGACGACAAGTTCTCCGAAGCCGCGATGGAGGATCGCAAGCGGGAGGGTTACTTCTAGTGGAGCTCTTGCGATTCGCGACCGCGGGCTCGGTCGACGACGGGAAGTCGACACTCATCGGGCGCCTGCTGTACGACTCGAAGCAGATCTTCGAGGACACCCTCGAGGCGTTGGAGCACTCGACGATGCTCCGCGGCGAGGAAGGGATGAATCTCGCGCTCTTGACCGACGGGCTTCGGGCCGAGCGCGAGCAGGGCATCACGATCGACGTCGCCTACCGCTACTTCGCCACTCCTCGCCGGAAGTTCATCATCGCGGACACGCCCGGGCACGTGCAGTACACGCGCAACATGGTGACGGGCGCGTCGACCGCTGATCTCGCGTTGATCCTCGTCGACGCCCGCAAGGGCATCATCGAACAGTCGCGCCGGCACGCGTTCCTCGCGTCGCTGCTCGGCGTGCCCCACCTCGTGCTGTGCGTCAACAAGATGGACCTCGTCGACTACGACGAGGCCGTCTTCGAGCGCATCAAGAGCGAGTTCCGCGATTTCGCGGCCAAGCTCGATGTGCGCGACCTCCAGTTCGTGCCGATGTCGGCGCTGCACGGCGACAACGTCGTCGACCGATCGGCGAACACGCCCTGGTACGAAGGTACGTCGCTGCTGCACCACCTCGAGGAGGTGTACATCGCCTCCGACCGGAACCTGATCGACTGTCGCTTCCCGGTGCAGTACGTGATCCGGCCGCGCGACGACAACCATCACGACTACCGCGGGTACGCGGGCCAGGTCGCGAGTGGCTCCTACAAGGTCGGTGACGACGTCGTCGTGTTGCCCTCGGGATTCACGTCGACGGTCGCGTCGATCGACACCGCCAGCGGGCCGGTCGAGGAGGCGGTACCGCCGATGTCGGTGACGATCCGGCTCGCCGACGATCTCGATGTCAGCCGGGGCGACATGATCTGCCGGCCCCACAACCAGCCGAACATCAGCCAGGACGTCGACGCGATGCTGTGCTGGTTCGGCGAGCGCGCCCCGCTCAAGGCTGGCGGCAAGTACGCGCTGAAGCAAACCTCGAAATGGACGCGAGCGCTCGTCAAGGACCTGCACTACCGGCTCGACGTCAACACGCTGCACCGCGACGAGCGCGCCGACTCGCTCTCGCTCAACGAGATCGGGCGGGTCACGCTGCGCACGACCGCGCCGCTGTTCTCCGACGACTACCGCCGCAACCGCGCGACCGGCTCGTTCATCCTCGTCGACGAAGCCCGCAACGACACCCTCGCCGCGGGAATGATCCTGTAACCCTGTTGGCCATCCTGTTCGCCATCCCGTTCGCCAGGTGGCCAGAATGGGGTCGTGGTCCACGACGTCGCGGCGGCAGGCTTCAACGACCCGGGCGACTACGAAGCGGCGCGTCCTTCGTACCCGCCGGACGCGGTCGCATGGTTCGTCGAGAACCTCCACCTCGCGCCCGGACGCCGCGTCGCCGACGTGGCCGCCGGCACCGGAAAGCTGACCCGGCTGCTCGCACCCACAGTGCTCACAGGGCTGCTCGCGGTCGAGCCGGTTCCGGGCATGCGCGCGACCTTCCGTCGACTGCTGCCCGAGGTCCGGCTCGTCGCGGCGACCGCGGAGGCGATGCCATTTCGCGCCGGGTCGCTCGACGCGATCACGGTCGCCCAGGCGTGGCACTGGTTCGACCACGATCGCGCGACCGCCGAAGCGGCGCGGGTGCTGCGATCAGGAGGCGGGCTCGGGCTGGTCTGGAACGCACGCGAGCGCACCGAACCCTGGGTCGACGAGGTTTGGTCGATCATGGACCGGGTGGAAAAGCACGCCCCGTGGCGCGACCACGACAACTGGCGCGACAGCGCGATGCGGGCGATGCCCGGGTTCGGCGACGTGCACACATCCGAGTTCCGCCACACGCAGCAGACCACTCGCGAAGGCGTCGTCCAACGGGTCGCCTCCGTCAGCCACGTCGCTGTGCTGCCCGGGCCCGAGCGGGCAAAAGTGCTGGCCGAAGTACGCGCCGTGCTGGCGACCCAACCTGGCGTCCGGGGCCGCGAAATCGTCCAAATCCCCTATCGGGTCGACTGCTTCTGGGCCGAGCGGGACTGAAGTGGGGCCCCAAGACTGACGAATGTGTCAGCATAGGACTCCCGGGCGGAGGCACGAAGGGAGAGACCGGGTGTCGGCATCGTTCGAGCTGCCGCAACACCACGCCTCGGGCCCGCGCCTTCCTTTCGGCCGCCGCGTCGAGCTGCCCGACCGCGGGACGACGTTCGTGCGCCACGTCGCCGGGCCGCCGGGCGCGCCGACCCTCCTCCTCCTGCACGGGTGGGTCGCGAGCGCCGGCCTCAACTGGTTCCGGGTCTTCGAGCCGCTCGGCGCGCACTTCAACCTGGTCGCACCCGACCTGCGCGGCCACGCCCGGGGCCTACGGACCCCGAGGATCTTCCGCCTCGCCGACTGCGCCGACGACTGCGCGGCGACGGTCGTCGAGCTCGGAACCGGGCCCGTCATCGCGGTGGGTTATTCGATGGGCGGCCCGGTGGCGCAGTTGATGTGGCGCCGGCACCGGGATCTCGTCGACGGTCTCGTGCTTTGCGCGACGAGCGCGGGCTTCGTGCCGCATCGACTGGCGCGCAACGCGTACCAGGCCAGCATGCTCGCCGCGACCGCGATGGCGCGGGTCGCGTGGCCGTCGCGTCTGCTCCCGCCCGTACCGATGGTGAACCTGCGTCCCGCAACGATGCCCACCTGGGCGGCCGGCGAGATGCGCCGCCACGATTGGCGCATGATCATCGAGGCGGGTCACTCGATCAGCACGTACAGCGCGCACCGCTGGATCGGCGACGTCGACGTGCCGACGGCGATCGTGTGCACGACCGAAGACCGCGGCGTATCGCCCTCGTTACAGCTCGCGACCGCGGAGGCGATCCGCGGCGCAACCGTGCATTCAGTCGCCGACGGGCATCTCGCCTGTGCGAACACGCGTTTTGTCGACCCGCTGCTCGAGGCCTGCCTCGACGTCGCCGGCCGAATCGCCTGACGCCTCGCCCGGCTCGCCTGACGCCTCGCCCGGCCCTCCTGACGCGGAGCGTGCCGCGACCACCTCGGCCCACCAGCGAGGCCGTTCGCGGCGCGCCCACTGTTCGGGTACCCAGCCGCGCACCATGGAACGCAACGAGTCGAAGTCGGCCAGCGCGAACATGATGTGGCCGACGATGACGAAGATCAGTGCGATGAAGATCCAGTCGTGCACGAACGTGGCGCCGGTCCGGATGTTGTCGGGGAAAGGCTCGAACCACCGCATGATCGAGCCGGTCGTCAACATGAGCACGATCGAGGCGGCGACGAACACCGCGTTGAGCTTCTGACCGGGATTGAACTTGCCGAGCTGCGCGGACGCGCGAGTGCGGCGCGACCACCAGCGCCGGTCGTCGACTGTCCAACGGTTGAACCGTGAGACATCGCGGCGCAGCTGGCGACCGGACGGCATCAGGAGCCCGAGGAGCAGCGGCACCGGAAGCAACAAGCCGGCGTACACGTGGATCGTCTTCACCGCGTGACGATGCGCGACGATCGTCGACAGCGGGCCGGCGTAAAGCGACGCGCCCGTGAGCAGCAGCACGAGGAACAACGTCGCGTTGCACCAGTGCACGACGCGCTCCAACCGATCGAAGCGTGGGAATGGTTTGGTCTTGACGCTCACGTAGACGTGGGCTGATCGTCGCGGCCGTTGCTTTGGCCGACCCACGCGTCGACGTCATAACCATCGTCTTCCCAGTAGCCCGGGACGACGCGATCGACGACCTCGATGCCGTCGAGCCACTTGCACGACTTGTATCCGTACATCGGCGCCACGTACAGGCGCGCCGGCCCACCGTGGTCACTGCTCAGCGGCTTGCCCTCCAGGTCGTACGCGACCATGACGTCGTTGCGGCGCGCCTGATCGAGCGTGAGACTCTCCGTGTAGACACCGTCGAACGACGTGAAGCGCAATGCCTTCGCGGCCGGCTGCACCCCTGCCTTGTCGAGCAGGTCGCTCAGCCTGACGCCGGTCCAACGGACATTATGTACGCGCCAGCCGGTGACGCATTGGAAGTCCTTGGTAATCATCGCCGGCGGCATGGCGCGCAGCTCGTCGTAGTTCAGCGTGAACGGTCGCTGCACGAGACCTTTGACGGTGAGCCGGTAGTCCTGCGGCGTCCGCTTCGGGAAGCCGCTGGTGACCGTGTAGAAGCGGAAGTGGTCTCCGATGGGCAAGAAGGACGCCGCCTTCGGCGTATGGCCCGCGAGGAAGTCCTGCAGCTTGGAGCCGAAGAGCACGCCCGCGGCGCCCGCCCCGATGAGCCCGAGAAACACCCGACGCCCGATCGGAGAACCTGCATCCGTCACGGATTCAGGATACGGCGCTGGGGGTGTATCCGGAGCGCGTGCACCTCTCACTCCGCGATCTCGCGGATCTTCTGAATTCGCTCCGCAGAGTGGTTCGCATCGACGCCCTGGATCTGCAACAGCTCGTCGCGCGCGGCCTCGGCGATCGCCGCCGCGTTCGGATCGGCCGCGGCGAGTCGCGCCTCGATGCCCTCGGCCATGATGCGCTCGGCCTCGTCGATCAGCGCCGCCACCATCTCGGATTCGGGCACCACGCGTACGACCTGACCCTTCACGAACAGATGGCCCTTGCCGCGTCCGGCCGCGATACCGAGATCGGCCTCGCGCGCCTCGCCGGGTCCGTTCACGACACACCCCATCACCGCGACCTGCAACGGGATGTTGCGCGCAACGAGTGCAGCTTGAGCGTCGGTGGCGACGCGGATCACGTCGACCTCCGCCCGTCCGCACGACGGGCACGCGATCAGGTCGAGTCCCTTGCGTTCTCGCAGTCCCATCGCCTCGAGCAACGTGCGCCCGGCCTTGGCCTCCTCGACCGGATCCGCAGTGAGTGAGAACCGAATCGTGTCGCCGATGCCAACGGCGAGCAACGCTGCAATACCGGCAACACCCTTGATCAGACCCTGAGGCACGACGCCGGCCTCGGTGACGCCGAGATGCAACGGATGGTCCGTCGTCTCCGAGAGCAACCGGTAGGCGTCGATCATCAACGGCACGCTCGACGCCTTCACCGAGATCTTGACGTCGTCGAAGTCGACCTCGCGGAACAGGTCGAGCTCGTGCATTGCGGACGCGACCATCGCCTCGGCTGTGATGCCCCCGTGCCGCTCCGCCATGGCCGGATCGAGCGAGCCCGCGTTCACGCCGATGCGGATCGGGACGCCGCGCGCCTTGGCCTCGGCCGCGACCAGCTTGATCTGCTCGGGCTTGCGGATGTTGCCCGGATTGAGACGGAGCGCGTGCACTCCGGCTTCGAGTGCGCCGAGCGCGAGCTTGTGTTGGAAATGGATGTCGGCGACGATCGGGACCGGCGAGCGGGGCACGATCTGCGCCAACGCCTCGGCCGCCTCCTCCTCGTTGCAGGTGCAGCGCACGATGTCGCAACCCGCGGCCGCGAGTGCGTAGATCTGCGCCAGCGTGCCGTCGACGTCGGCCGTCTTCGTGGTGGTCATCGACTGGATCGATACGGGCGCGTCGCCACCAACCGGGACGCGGCCCACCATCACCTGGCGAGTCCGGCGACGAGGAGTCACCTCGTCAGCCTACGGCGGGCGCCGAGCCACGGCCGGTCCCGCACCAAACCTTCATCTGGCGCGCTCAGAAGGGGTTCGCGACGGGGTTCGTGATGTCGAGGAAGAGGCTCGACAAGAAGATGAACCCGAGGACCGCAACCACCGCGACCGTGATCGGTAGCAGCTTGGCCGCGTCGACCTGGACCCGTCGACGGCGAACCCTCGACGCAACCCTCTCGTAGAGCGCGATCGCGATGTGCCCACCGTCGAAGGGAAGGAGCGGGAGCAGGTTGAACATCCCCACGAAGATGTTGATCGCGATCAGGAGCCCGAACACGCTGACCCAACCAGCCTTCACCGCGTCGTTCGCCAGGGCACCGACGCCGGCCGGCGACACGAAACGCTTCGACTGGTCGGTGTGGCTGCTGGTGTCGCCCGAAAGGATGCGGAAGTAGTTCGAGATCCCGGCCGGTGAGAACATGCTGCCGATCGCCTTGATCGACTGCCAACCGATATCGACAACCTGCAGCGGTGCCTGCACGACCGACGTGACGATCCCCGGGTGCGCAAGGACAGTGCGCGGCGCCACGCCCGCGACGACCCGCTTCAGGCTCGGGTCGGCGCTCTCTTGGAGCTTCACCGGGACTTCGAGCTGCGCGCCGCCTCGTCGTACGACAAAGCGCACGACATCGCCGGCGTGGGCGGGATGACCCGGCGGGTTGATGAGTTGCTGCACCTCCGGCCAGCTGGTCACGGTCGTGCCGTTGACGGCAACGATCGTGTCGCCGGGTCGAAGTCCCGCGGTCGCGGCGCCCTGGGTCGTCTCGGCCAACGTCAAAACCGCGCGTTGGCTGCGGAAATCACCGGCGAAGAAGAGCACGACGAACATCAAGATGATGGCGAGAACGAAATGCACGGCCGGTCCGGCCGCGGCAACGAACACCTTTGGACCCGTACGCTTGTTGCGATAGGCGCGGGGTTCGTCCTCGGGCGCGACCTCCTCGAGATTGGTCATTCCGATGATGCGGCAGTAACCGCCCAGTGGAACGGCCTTGATGCCGTACTCGGTCTCGCCCCGGGTGATCGACCACAGCCGCGGGCCGAAGCCCACGAAGAACTGGGTGACCTTCATGCCCGAGCGTTTGGCCGCGAGGAAGTGACCGAGCTCGTGCAGCATGATCATCACGAACAGCGCCACGATGACCGCGACCACAGCGGCCTGCGTCGGGAACAGGACCGCGCCGATCACCAGAGCCACCAGCACTGCGCCCGTGAGCGTGACGGCCCGGCGCGGATCGACGTCGATGTCCTCGAACGGATCGCTTGCCCTCACGCGGCTCCCCTGGCCTCGGCGACGAACACGGCGCGTGCGCGGGCGCGGCGATCGGCTTCGAGCACGTCGGCAATCTCATCGGCCGTTCCGGCGCCTTCGCCCAGCACTTCTTCCACGACCGCGGCGATCTCGGTCCACGCGATGCGACCGCCCAGAAACGCGTCGACCGCCACCTCGTTGGCCGCCGAGAGGATCGCCGGGGCAGTCCCCCCGACCCGTCCCGCCTCATAGGCGAGCGCCAGGCACGGGAACGTCGCAAGATCGGGGACCTCGAAGTCGAGCCGCCCGAGGGTCGACCAGTCGACCGCGCCGTACGGCTCCGGCAGCCGGTTCGGCGCGCCGAGCGCGAGCGCGATCGGCAGGCGCATGTCGGGCATGGACAGCTGCGCGATCGTCGCGCCGTCGCAGAACTCGACCATGCTGTGCACGACCGACTGGGGGTGCACAACGACATCGATCCGATCGAACGCGACGCCGAAGAGCTCGTGCGCCTCGATCACCTCGAGTCCCTTGTTCATCAGGGTCGAGCTGTCGACCGTGATCTTGGCGCCCATGCTCCACGTCGGGTGCGCGAGCGCGTCGGCGATCGTGACGTCACGCAGCTGTTCGCGCGTTCGGCCCCGGAACGGACCGCCGCTCGCGGTCAACACGATGCGGCCGACCTCGGACGCCCGCCCGGCGCGCAGACACTGCCACACCGCCGAGTGCTCGGAGTCGACGGGAACGATCTCCCCGCCACCGGCCGCGCGCGCCTTGGCGACGACCGGCCCGGCGGCGATGAGGCTCTCCTTGTTCGCGAGGGCGAGCCGCTTCCCGTTTTGCAATGCCGCGAGTGTCGCGGGCAGTCCGGCGAACCCGACGACGGCGTTGAGCACGACGTCGGCCGAGGCGAGCGACGCGAGCTCCGCGAGCACGTCCGGCTCCCCTGCACACGCGCGGGCCATGTCGGCCGGGACGTCGAACTCGGCCGCCTGACGGGCGAGCAGCTCGGTGTCACGTCCCGCCGCGAGCGCGACGACGCGGTACTCGTCGCGGTGATGCGACAGGACGTCGAGCGCCTGCGTGCCGATCGATCCGGTCGATCCGAGGATGACAACGCCGCGCGCCATGCCCGCGAGGTTAGGGTCCCGAGCGAGCTTGGCGGCTCCGGCTCGCGCGTCGAGCCGATTTCGTTCAGGCCAACTTCAGCGCCACCGCGAGGTAGTAGGCGATCGGCAGACAGAACAGGATGCCGTCGAAGCGGTCGAGCACACCACCGTGTCCGGGCAGCAACGCTCCGAAATCCTTCAGCCCGAGGTCCCGCTTGATCATCGACTCGCACAGATCACCCAAAAAGGCACCGCCCGCGACCAGCACTCCGAGCAACACGCCGCCGTAGTGGCGGTTCCAGGGCGTGATCTGGCTCACGACGACCCAACCCAGCACGACGGACGCCGCCATCCCCGCGACGGTTCCCTGGACGCTCTTGTTCGGCGAGATCTTCGGCGCGATCGGCGTGCGCCCGAACTGCGACCCGACGAAGAAGCCGAGCACGTCGTACGCGATGGTGCAGATCGCCACGCCCACGATCAGTCCGACGCCGTCGCGCGGCGCGAGCAGCAAGCCGGCGAACCCGCCGAGCCCGCCGATGTACGCGAACCCGAGCACGGTCGTGGCAACGCCGAGAAGCGGGCGACCTGGCGTCACCTCCCACAAGAACCAGAGCATCGAGACGACGACGACGAGCGCGAAGTAGATCGGGTACGCGCCGATTCCGTAGTGCTTCACCGCGAGCGGAAGGCTTGCGCTTCCGACGAGCGCAAGCAGGGTTGCGGAGCGCAGGCCCTTCGTGCGCAGCGCGTTGCTGAACTCGATCGACGCGACCCCGATGATCACCGCGGCAAGCAACGCAGTGGTGGTGCGTCCTTCGACGAAGCACACGAGCGCCAGGATGACGATCGTCGCGGCCGTCATGATCGCGGTCGGCAGGTCGCGTGCCGGGGCCGCGCTTCCATTC
>JALYLU010000037.1 GCA_030774075.1 Actinomycetota bacterium
CCATGACGCGGCCCATCTTGACGAGGTTGACGAAGCGGGTGTCGGTCAGGAATTGCTTGCCGGTGCTGTAGTGGGGAAAGTCGCGCTCTTCGTTGGCATAGGCGCGTAGCGAGACGGGTAGCGCGTCGCAGATCTCGGCAGGGAGGTGAACGATTGTGCCCTTCTCGTCCTTCTCGTAGGTGACTTCTAAGACAGTGTGGGCGACGGCTCGCGGTTTGTCCGTCGGTGTGACGTTCGCGAGATCGGCGAGGTTGATCGTCGCGCCGACTTCGATTTGGGCGGTGGCGGCTGCCTGCCTAAGGGTTGCGTAGGAGCCAGGCGGATCGCCGGATGCGTCGATGCAGATAATGGTTTTGCAGCGTCGGCGAAGGAGTTCGACGAGGCCAAGGTTCTCGCGGTGGCCGCCGTCGGTCACATAGAGGTGGCGGTCGTCGGGTTCGAAATAGCCAGCAACTTCTTTGAGCAGGTACGACAGCCGAGCTTTTGGTACGGGGCCTTCATGAGTGCGGACGATGTCCGGGTTAGGCATCCAGACGCCGAGACGAAGGTTCAGAGTGGCAAACAGCGCCGTTGGCTCTCTGGGATCGAAGCGGCCCATCGCCGAGGCGACTGCCGCGCCGGACATCGCCGCCGCCGCGGTGGAGTTGCCTTTGGCTTGTCGAGCCCGCCGGCCGCCGAGCGCCTTGATGTAGTCGCCCGTCGGGGCCGTACGGCACCGGATCGTCACTGTCTCGTTGTCGTAGACCGGCTCGTAGAGCGTGACCTCGTCAGGACTGAATACGAAGCTCAACGCGGGAACGCCGCTGACAGCATCGGTGTTCCAGGCGGCCGAACAGCACACAAGGTGGATTGGCCCGGGCGCGTCCTGGTACTCGTCGAGGGTCGGCTCTTTCGCTCGCCTGAGCGGCAGCAGGCGCGCCCGACCTTCATCCGACGTCTTGACGATGACTGAGTTGCGAGCATCGACGGGCTCGCGGGTAGTGGAGAAAGTGTTGCGCAGGCGGTCGCGGTAGAGGACATGCAAGGACCACAATCGCGGATCGAGGGCGATGAACGCCCCGAGCATCACGACCGCCAAGACCAGATAGCCGGCGTAGCCCCCGAGCCAGCCACGGGCCGGCATAGCAAAGAACCCGCGTCCGATGGCCGCCTGCCCGGCAACCGCGATCGCGAACAGGATCGCCGCTACCGACACGAACAGCTTGCCCAAGATGTCGAGTCGCCGGCTTAACTTGGTGCGTAGGAACCGCAGTGCGGTCGCGGCGATCCCGCCCGCCGACAAGGTCGAGGCGAGCACCCCGACGCCGAGCGGTGTCGTCACGTACGGATAGGCGGCGTCGAGCAACACCGGCACGCCCAACAGCAGGATCGCGAGCGCCGCGCCGACCGAGAACAATGTGAAAGCAACAAGCCGGACGGTCCTTCGGCGGCGCGTCCGCATTTCGGCGAGCGTCGGAGCGAACGCCAGGATCGCCGCGGCGCCGAGCGCGATGGGCGCAGCGATTAACGACCAAGTGATCGGCATCTGCACGCCGGGGCGTTCGAGGAAACAGCGAGCCCGCGTCAGCGAGTGCTCGAGGACCGGATCGTCGTGCGGTTGTGTGCATGCATCGGCGTGTCGGCCAGAGGGTCCACAGACCGACGTGCCCAAGTCACCATGCGCGACTGGTTGGACGTTCGCCGGCGCGCCGGCTGCGACCGCTCCGCAGCCGATGCCGCCGAAGACGTACCAGGTGCGTGACAATCGACCAATCGGCCATGCCACCAACACCACAACCGCGGCGAGGAGCGTGAGTTGTAGGACGAGGTACGCGAAAACGCGAATGATCGACCAGGCGAGACCCCCGCGCCCGGTTCGCAGGTACTCATGGCGGGCTCGAATGTGACGGTACAACGACGGCGCGCCGGGCGCGAAGTCGCTGTCATAGGTCTCGGGCGGCTGCTCCTGCTCCGACCATGGGTCGCCGATAATGCCCTCGCGCCAGAGCCCGGCGGCGAGTTCATCGCTGCGTTCCTTTGAACCGCGCGCGATCCGCCATGCTGCCGCCGTATAACCCCCGCCCGATACCGAAGATAGATACGTCGCGTTGTCGAGGATCGACGACTGGCCGTCAAACTCGTCTGTTTCAATTTTGGTGCCACCCGGTCGCCGCGACTCCAGCGAGGACAACACGCCGAGCGCGATCGCGGCGGCCCGAATACCGCCACCCGAACAACACACTCCCAGGCCCTGAACCGAAGACGGCTGCGCATCTTGCGAATGCTTGGGTGTGAGCTTGATCGCACCCTCGGCTGCCTCGAGAAAATGAGAGTGCAATGACCACATGCGCGTCGCTCGTCGAAGCGATCCGCCGCTACCCGAGCCCGCGTCCTTCGGAAACGCCGGAGACTTCTCGCCCGAGAGTTCCAGACAATCGCGCGCCGCGATCAACTCCAGCACCAGCACCAGCGTCGCGATCGCGAAGAACACCAACGTCGGCCAGGCGAGGATCGGCAGGGTCCTGGCCGACCAGGAGTCGAGCGCCACACCGGACCCGCCGCCACGCGCACCGTGTAGGCCAACGATCATCATTGACTTTTTGGCGATGTCCAGCGCCGCCGCGGCCAGCGACAGAAAGGTGGCTCGCCATACCCAGGTGCGGGCCCGCCGAGTGAAGAACGCGCGACGCAACCACCATGCCAATAACAAGAACAAGACGATGCCGATCACCGCGGCGCCGACCAGCCCAACCACCAGATCCGATCGCGCGGCATGCACCAATCCGACCGCGCAGCTGCTGCCGGGATGATGATCGCCCGTCACGAAGTCGTTGAAGCGCGGAACTGACCCGGCAAACGATGCGCCCGACTGCAGGTTCGGACACCCCTTCGGCAGGCCCTCGGCGAACCACCACCATGTCACGATTCCGCCGAGCACCGCTATGGTGCCGAGGAGCGGGCCTCTATACGACCATTGCGACCGACGGTCGCTGCCGTCACGGTCGTCGCCTTTGATTGTGCTCAGACTACTCATGTCGCCCCTGCACACAAGATCTCGCTGTTTAAGAGCACGCCTTGACGAGCCTTTACAGCCGGCACTTTCGCCGTCCGTGCCCGCATGCTCCGAGCCACTCAGCCGCACAAGCGTGTGAGATTGTTTCAGCTGTCTGTGAATCGGATCAGGTCGCTCATCTCGAACACGCCGGCGGCCCGCGCGATCGGCGGCTGCGGCCTCCACTCGGGGTCTTGATAGAGGTAAGACTGGTGGTCGTTCCAAATCAGCCCTATTAGAACTTCGGCAACAATTCTGCCTCCGACCTCACCGAGATGATGTCCTCCGCGAATATCGTTCTCGAAGCCGGTTCGCTTGGTGCGCTCGGCCTCTCGGAGGACGTAGAACCACAGCGGTGCGTTGCCGGCGAACTGCGGAAAGTCAGCCAACAGTTGGCGTCGTGTCGTGTCGAGTGTTGGGTCGTCGGCGTTTGACCAGATCTCTTCGTCTGTGAGTGTCGCGGCACCGAGATGATGGGCGACGGCTTGACCGGAGGGAAGGCCGAGCGCTCGACCGCGTTGGAGGTTGCGTTCGGCGAGGCTGGTGGTTGGTGTGTGTGACGCCCCGACGAGAACTGGGTCGCCAGGCAGGTGCGCGAGCGGGTCGACCAACAAGGCGTCTATTCGGTAGCTGGGTTGCGGGGTGAGGAATGGTTTGCTGGGATCCGTCAAGTACGGATTGTTGGTTTGCGGGTTTTGCTGAGGTGGAGCGCCGAGGTCTGGGAAGAAAAACCGCCAGTCGATGCCCCAGGGGTCGGGAATGCGACGGAACCCGCGAAGGTTCGCTTTCGGGTCGGTGTTAGCTGAGAAGATCGGGACGCGATTGTGCGCGGCGTCAGAGCCCTGCGGAACGTCGGAGCTAAGCGAGTACGAGGGTCGAATCATCGAATGGCCATATCGGTAGGCGGCCACCGAGAATTCGACGGGCATGAAGGCGTTGTTCTTGGGACGATAGAACGCGAGTTTCGGGCGGTGTTGCCCGTTTGGGAAGATCTTGTCCAGGGTGTGCTGGCCCACGATGCGCGGCAAGAAGTCGTGAATAACGATCCATTGGTAATACTGACGAACCTGTCGCTGGACCTCGGCAAAGAAGTCGCCGGACTCCTCGAAGGTGTTGGGCACGACGCTGAGCATCTTGTTGTGGAATCGGAGAAAGAGCGACTGCAATTGGCTGACGATGGTGTTCTCGTCGTTTCGGGGGTCGCCGATCAGTGCGAGGTCCTGCGAGTTACGCGGGAGGTCGGGACGAGACACCGGTGCGACGCTCGGCGGCTGTCGTTCATCGCCGAGCAGGAGCTTCATATTGTTGCCGTTCGGCGCGTCGATAACGTCGTGACGCTCGTACAGGTACGGCTGGTCGGAATTGCCCCGGCCATAGACCGAATCGAGGTCGAGGCGTGGGGTGCGAAAATCCTCCAGCGCGTTTGGATCGTTAAGGCGGGTCAAGCTCGACACCGGGTCGAATGTGATGTCGTGATCGAGAAACTGGCCCAAGTACGTGTAACCGGCCGGAATCGTCGGGTTCTCGTCCGCCGGTTCAGCCTCTGTAATCGGTACGTCCGGCTCCGCTGCCTGAATCATCGACTCGGCGAGACGATGGAGCGCAGTCTCCGAATGTTTGGCGGAGGGAAGCGACCTGAACATCCGGCCGAACCGACCACGATCGGTGCTGGAACGTGGCGTGAACTCGAGTCCGCGTAGCTTCTGGCCATGCATTCCGATCCTCCTCGGTTCCAGTCGCGCTCGAACTCGTCGAACCCAGGGCCGTCCGCGTCGAGAACCCGTCGAGATGATCCGACTGACAAAAACTTCCGGGGAACGGACTCCAGATTGAGTCGAGTCAGCTCTCGGATCCGCGACGAACGCGAATCGTCGGCGTGCCGTTCTCTTGGGAGACGTCAACCGCGACAGGAACCCCAGACGCAATCTGGCCCGCGGTGACACTGCAGTCGAGCGGCATCGCGAACTGACTCCTTTCAAGCATCGCGAGGGTGGCCTCGCGGATCCCATCGACGACGACCGGGGGCAACTCTTCAACGATCTGGCGGATCCGGTCGCTCATGTCGTCGTCGAGGCCGAGCGCTTCGACCATCTGGACGAGTGCGTAGCCGTCCGCGTGCATCTGCCGCACGGTGTCGCGAACATTCGGGTCGGCCAGCGCTGCGTTGGCCGCCATGACGAGGGCATCACCAGGAGGCATGCGCTATTTGTACGGCAGCGCTGTAAACACGGCGTAAAGCGACGGCGGCAAGCCCCGCGCCCTGGCGGTAGCGTGGCTTCGCCAGCGGCGTGCGGGGGTGACGAAGTTGGAGTTGCGGGTCCTCGGGCCAATCGAGGTGCGTCACGACGGCTCGCCCGTGAAGGTGCGCGGCACGAAGCCACGAGAGTTGCTCGCACTCCTGGCAATCCGCCCGAACCGGCCGGTCACGGCCGAACAACTGGTCGACGAACTCTGGCGAAGCAACCCGCCGCCGAGCGCTGCGACCGCATTGCGCGTGCACATTGGCCGGCTGCGCCAAGCGCTCGAGCCCGGCCGCAACCCGAACAGTCCAAGCGCGCGCCTGCCGGCTGTCCCTCATGGCTACGTGCTGCGGATCGAACCCGACGAGCTCGACGCTCAGCACTTCGAGCGCCTCGTCTTGCTTGCTCGCGAGGCGATCGCTGCCGGTGATCCCGCGGGGGCGGTGCCGCAGCTCACGCACGCCCTGGACCTGTGGCGCGGACGCGCGCTGGCCGACATTGAGGACATCGCGGCGGCGGGCGGCGAGATCGCGAGGTTGGAGGATCTTCGCGCGGTCGCGATTGAGGAACTCGCCGATGCTCGCCTCTCGCTCGGAGAGCACGCGCTCGTGGTGGACCTGGTCGGCGCGGCGCTCACACAGTTCCCGCTGCGAGAGCGCCTCACCGCCAGCCTCGTGGTCGCCCTTTACCGGAGCGGGCGGCAGGTGGAGGCGCTCCACGCCTACGCCGAGCTCGCACGTCGACTTGACGATGAGCTCGGGCTGGCACCCTCACCTGAACTGCGACAACTCGAAGAGGACGTGCTTCTGCACCGTCCAAGCCTTCATGCCGGGTCGGTACGGGCGGCTCCGCAGCCGATACCGATCATGCGCAGGCCGATCGGCCGTTTCATCGGCCGGCGAATCGAGGTAAGCCGGCTTCTCGACGCCCACGACGCTGCGAGCGCCGGCACGTCGAACCTGATCCTCGTGTCGGGTGCGGCCGGTGTTGGCAAGACGACGCTGACCGAAGAGTTCTGTGCTCGGGCCGAGCGCCGAGGAAGCGGACCGCTCGTCGGCCACTGCGATTCCGAGCCCGGCGCCGACTATCAGCCGGTCGTCGAGATCTTGCGTCAGGTCGTTGAGCGCCTTGACCCGCGCAGCCGTTCGTCGCTCCCCTCTCGGCTCGGGCTCGTGCTGCCGGACCTCATCGATCCCGCACCTGGTCGCGACGACGACAACGACACCGGTGCCGGTGCCGGTGCTCAATTCCGGCTCTTCGAGGCCATCGCGACGACCCTGGCCGCGTTGGTGGAACAACCCCGGGTGTTGATCGTCGAAGACGTCCATTGGGCCGATCGGCCTACGCTGCGGCTCCTGCGTCATCTCGTGCGCCACCGGGAACTCGACGGGATGCTCGTGATCGCCACGTTTCGCGACGACGAGATCGACGGCGAGCGAGCGGAGATCATCGAACAGCTTGTACGACCCGCGCAGCGCACCACTATCGACCTGGCAGGGTTCGACGACCACGAGGTCCGGGCGCTCGTGCGCGCGACGGCGCCTCCCGAGACACTGCACGTCCTGGTCGATCTCGCGGCTACGTTGCATGGTGTCACCGGGGGCAACCCGTTCTTCCTCCGAGAGTTGCTTCGCGAGCTCGATGAGCAGTTCGTAAAGTTGGAGAGAACCCAGCAGCTGTCCGACACGCTGACGACGATCGCGCCAGTCGGGGTGCGCGCGTTGGTGGATCGTCGCCGAGAGCGCTTGACCGTCCACGCCGACCAAGTCATCAAAGCGGCAGCGACGCTCGGCCGGGAGCTCACCGTCGATGCACTCGCGGGAATCTGCCTGTTGTCGAAGGAGGTGACGCTCGAAGCACTCGAGGAAGCGCTCGCGACGCGACTGCTGATCGAGGACTACCAACAGGTCGATCGCTACCTCTTCCCGCACGCGCTGGTGCGGAACGCCGTGTACGGCACGATCCCGGTCGCTGAGCGCCTGCAACTGCACCGCCGGGTCGCGGAAGCCCTCGAAGGCGCCGCCATTCCGGGATCGATTTGGCGGAGCGCCGACATCGCGCACCACTACCTCGAAGCGGCGCCGCTCGGGCTACAGCGGAAAGCCGCCGCGCATGCCGAGCGTGCGGGCCACGACGCCGCGAGCCGTTTTGCGTTCGCCGAAGCCGCGCGCTGGTACGAGCAGGCCCTGGAGCTTCACGCCGCGGCGGGCACGCCGGACGACGAGACGGGACGGCTTCATCTCGCGCTCGGCCGGGCGCTCACGAATGACAAACAGCACGAACGAGCGCAACACGCGCTGTTAACCGCGGCAGAGTGCGCACGACGCTCAACGGATCCGATCCTTCTGGCCGAGGTTGCCCTCACCACGGACAACCCGTGGGCGGTGGGCGCGGATTACCAGCCCGACGTCCTGGCGCTGCTGGAAGAAGCACTCGCGGGCGTCGACGAGGTCGACACCGAGCTGCGAGTGCGACTGCTCGACGGGATCGCCACGAATCTCTACTACATCGATGCCGAGCGCGAGGGTCGGGTCGCTCAAACCGCGCTCGAGCTCGCCGAGCGTCTTGATCACCCCGCCGTTCTCGCGCCCGCTTATCGCTCGATGCACCTTTGGTACACACACCAACCCGAAGCCCGCGAAAAACGTCTCGCGATGGGTCGCCGGGCTCACCAACTCGCTTGCTCAGCCAACGAGGCGATCCGCCTTCGCCTCGTCGCCCACCGCGGCCTGGTCGTTGATCTGCTCGAGAACCAGGAGATCGACGAATTCGAAGCAACACTCCACGCGTATGAAGACGCGGCGCACTCGCTCGGCAGCCCCCAAGACATCTATTGGGCGATGGCACTGCGCTCGACCGAGACGACCATGCACGGCGACCTGGCCGCGGCCGAGCAGCTCGCTCGCGGGGCCATGCTTCGTGGTCACGAGCTCGACCAGATCTCTGACGGCGCGTACCTCCTGCAGCGCTTCGTCGTGCGCTACCAGCAAGCGCGACTGGCCGAAGAGGCACCCCTACTCCGCGAAGCCAGCGCCGCGAGCACCGTCTACCGAGCGGGCGCCGCGCTGCTCGCGACCGCGCTCGTCGAGACCGGTCAACCCCAGCGCGCACTGGAGATCGTACGCAACACACTCGGACCGGACGGTTCCCGTTTGCCCCGAGACGCCTTCTGGGTAGCGGGAGTATCCCTGTTCGCGGGGGTCGCGGCGACCGCCGGCGACCGCGAGCTCTCGGAGCTCCTCCAGGGACTCCTCACGCCCTGCGCCGAGCACGTCGTGTTGTTCGGAGCCGGCGCCGCCATGCTCGGTGCCGGCCATCAATGGCTCGGCCGCCTCGCCGCGACGCTCGATGACACAGATACCGCGATCGATCACTTCGCGGAAGCGAGAGCGATCGCGCAGCGGCTCGGCGCGCCGTACTGGATCGCGCAAAGCGCAGTCGATGCGGCTGCGGCCCGTCGAGCCCGGGGCCAAGCCGACGACGAGGCCAAGGCCGATCGTCTCTTAGCCGAGGCGGTCGCGATCGCCGAACCCTACGGCTATGGGCGCGTGCTCAAGCAGGCCGAACGATTGTGCTGAGTTCCGCTGAGTGTGCTTCGTCCGGCGCGCTACCCGCGTGGGTTCGAAAGGTGTGCCGTTCGGGGCGGGGGCAGGATTTGAACCTGCGACCTTCGGGTTATGAGGAAGTCGCGCCTCATCTGACCCCGTCGGGCCGAAGACTCATCAGGCCACCTCAACAGGGGTTTCACCGGCACCTTCGCGCGGTCTGGTGTGGTCTCGTGTCATCGGGTGGGTTCAAGTTGCGATGACAAATTTGATGACAACGCCCTCGCCGCGTAGGTCCCACTGCGCTCCGGACAATCGGTCCGTCTTTTGGCAAAAGGCAGCTACGTGAGACAATCGGCACATAATGCGCTTTTCCTAACACTTCGCAATAACTCGAGGCTCCGAGGATGACTGGTTTGATCCGCGCCTAACGGTCGACACACGGCTCTTCGTCGGATCCTCTGCTGATCCTTCTCGATAGCCGTCCCGAATGGCGTGGTGCGCACGAGGACTTCCTTGAGCACTTCGTGTTCTGCTATCGGTTGGTCGGCCGGTCACATCGATCGGTCCTCGGAAGTCGACGAAGACCCCCGAAGAAGACCGTCAAAAAGGTCGGCAAAAGCGTCGTCCATGTCGCCGAAAGTGCGCGCCAGGTTCGCTCAGAACCTGGAAAAAGCACGCGCGGCGGACGCTGCCAAGCAGAAAGTCGCCAAACGCGCGACAACTGTCAACGCCGGTCGAAAACTGCGCGGGTATCGCCGGTTGAAAACTGCGCGGTTTAGCGGGTTCGGGCTGGTCGGGTCTCTTTCTCTCGGTCTTTGAGTCGGTAGCTGTCGCCTTGGAGGACCTCGATCGTCGCGTCACGCAGCGGTGGTCGGCCTCGCCTTCACGATGAGATCGCTGGCATGTTGGGTCATGTCGGCATGCGGGCAGTGGTCGCGCGGCCGGCGCATCCGCAGGCGAAAGGATCTGCCGAACGGACGATCCGTTACCTCGAGACGTCGTTCGTGCCGCTCCGGTACTTCTACAGCATCGGCGACCTGCAAGACCAACACGACCGTTGGGCCCGCGAGGTCGCGTTCGAACGCCACCACCGTCGCCTCGGCGCGAAAGTCGTCGACGGTTGGCGGGTGGAACGCGGGTTCCTGCGGCCACTGCCGAAGGTGTGGCCGAACACCGACACGCATCTCGAAGCCCGGGTGAGCCGCGACGGGTTCGTGCGGGTCGGCAACGTTGACTATTCGGTGCCGCCGGGCCTGGCCGGACGCCGCATCGGGATCTGTGTGGGACTCGAGCGCGTCACGCTTCACCTCGAAGGGATCCAGATCGGCGAGCATCGCCGCAGCTACGTCCCCGCCGATGTGATCTTGTCCGGTGAGCACGCACGTCAACTTCGGCTCGCTCGCCAAGCCCGACAGCATCTCGAAACCGGTGACGTCACCGTCCCTGCCGTTGACCTCGCGCGCTACGACCGGCTGACCGGAGTATCACGGTGACCGCGCGCCAAAGCTCGGAGCTCGCGTTCTTGTGCCGAGCGCTCAAAGCACCACGCATTGGCGCGTGCGCCGAAGCCTTCGCGACCAAGGCCGAGACCGAGAGCTGGACCCACGTCGAGTTCCTCGCCGCGGTGCTCGCCGAAGAAGTCGCCGCGCGTGAACTGCACGGCGGACAGCACCGCGTGAAGGGCGCGCGGTTCCCGCAGACCAAGACACTCGACGACTTCGACTTCAGCTTCCAACGCTCCATCAAGCGCGCACAGATCCAACACCTCGCGCAGCTCGACTTCATCACCGAAGCCCACAACGTGATCTTCTTGGGGCCGCCCGGCACCGGCAAGACGCATCTGGCCGTCGCGCTCGGTGTCCAAGCCGCTCGCCGCGGCTACCGCGTCGCGTTTGCCACCGCCACTGAATGGGTCAACCGGCTCGCCGCCGCGAAACGTGCAAGCCGTCTCGACGACGAACTCGAACGACTCCGACGCGTCCCACTGCTCATCGTGGACGAAGTCGGCTACATCCCCTTCGATCCCGACGCCGCCGCCCTGTTCTTCGCGCTGATCAGCTCCCGCTACGAACGCGCCAGCCTCGTCGTCACCAGCAACAAGACCTTCTCCGCCTGGGCAGAGACCTTCGGCGACCCAGTCGCCGTCGCCGCCCTCGTCGACCGGCTCGTCCACCACGCCGAAGTCCACGTGCTCGGTCCCGCTCTCGTCCTGTTCATGCGCGCTGGCATCTCTGGCCAGACCGAGCACTTCTTAAGGTGGATCACTACCCGGGGTCCGGTCAGTTTGATTATTCGCCCAGCACGGCTCCAGCCCGTTGTCGACCAGCGCCCAATCGGTCATGATTCGTACATGGTCCAGCTGTGCGTCCCAATGGGCGCACGGAGCCGGGTACGGCCGGAGACTAGGAAAACCGATTGACGTCCGCGCGCGATGTCGTGATCACAGGTCGAGGTGCCGTCACGGCCGCCGGCATTGGCGTCGCCCCATTGCTTGAAGCGGTATCCACAGGTCGATGCCTTCTAGCCTCGCCGTTGGTCATTGGCGACCCCTTGCTTCTCGACGGTCCTGTCGGTGAAGTGTCGATGGAACCGGACGGCCTTAGACCGCAGTTGCGCATCGTCGAGATGGCGGTCACCGCTGCTCAGCAAGCCCTCGCCGAGGCAGCGTTGTCAACGGATGAGCTGTCCAACCTTGACGTGATCCTAGGCACCGGGTCCGGAACGCGCAGCGCAGAAGATTGGAGGCTCGCCGGGCGCCAACCGCCCACCGTCACGGCGGCTGAAGGCGGCGAGCGTTTCGCACTTGTCACAGATCTGATCCGTGCAGAGCTCGGTGCGAGAGGACGGTCCATCACCATCAATACTGCATGCAGCTCCGGCGGCAACGCCATCGCTCACGCCTGGGAGCTTCTTCTGACGGGACGCGCCCATCACATCCTGTGCATCGGAGTCGAGGAGTTGTGGGCGGGTCTGTTCCTTAGCTTCAAGATGATCGGCGCGCTTTCGCACGAACCGTGTAAACCATTCGGGAGATCATCCGGCACGACTCTTGCTGAAGGAGCCGCCGCACTGCTCCTCGAGCTTCGCGACACCGCTCTGCATCGCGGCGCGATGCCCCTTGGCGTGGTGCTCGGCATCGGACAGTCAGCGGACGCGTTTCACATGACGCATCCCGATCCAGACGGAGTTGGCGCGAGACTGTCTGTCGACCGCGCGCTGCGTGCCGCAGGTATCACAACCTCGTCTGTTGATGTCGTCGCCACACACGGGACTGGCACCGCCGCAAACGATGAGATGGAGCGATGGCTGCAGACACGCTTGTTCCCGCTGACGCCGATGATCGCGACTAAGGCAACCCATGGGCATACACATGGTGCGAGCGCGGCGGTCGAACTTCTGGCTCTGCTCGAATGCCTGCGTAGCCCTAGTTATCGCCCTCACAGCACATTGCTCACAAGAGCGGACGGTGCAACCCCGACGACAAATGATTGGAGGGTCGGTGTAAAGAACGCCTTTGCGATCGGCGGTTTGAATACTAGCATCGTCGCGGCTGGTCCCGGCTATGCCGCGCGGAGGTCATATCGCCGCAGCCGCCGCGCCGTGTTCTCGGTCGCGGAGCTAGCCGTCGCCGGATCGTCGTGGCTTCCGAGTGAGGGTCCCACCTTCGACGACTCGGGCACGCGCGACGGGGAGGCCCTCATCGAGGTTCCGCCTCTGCACGAGAAGGCACACGACCTCAAGAGCACCCTCTCGAAGCGCGACTGGAGGCGCATGGACCTGCTCGGAAAGATGGTCCTCACTGCAGCCGCGCTGATCGTTCGTCCCGTTTCAATCTCCGCAAACTTTGACGAGGTCGGCTTGGCGTTTGCGACCCACCACGGGCCAGCGTTGGCTTGGGCCATTGCGAGTGACACCCTCCGACGCGGAGCTCGGCTCAGGCCAGAGACAATCTCAAGGTTGAGCTACAACGCGGCGCCGAGTTGGGTCTGTCAGATCTTCTCGTTCCGCGGTCCGACCGTTGCGTATACCTCTGGGGACGTAGGTGCGTTTCACGCATTCGAACACGCTGTGATGGTTCTCGAGCTCGGCCTCGCGGATATCATGCTGGTGATCGGTGCCGACGAATACACTGGCCCGTGCTGTCCCGACGACGGCTTGACGAGATTGAGCGGCATGGACCCGACCGGCTCACTCTTCGCATCCGTTCACACCGAAGCGGCGAACCCACAGGCCACGCCGGCCGTGGCCGCATGTCTTCTCGTCCGCGAGGATCGGCTTGCGCTTTGTCCCGCTCCACCGAGCTGGCCCGTCCAAGTCAACAGTGAGACGTTCGTCCTGCCGACGCTGACATCCTCAAGGCTGGAGCGCCTCCCATTTCAGTCAGCGTCGCCTCTGTTCGAGATTGCTGAGCGGATCGGTAAGGCGCGGGCGACAACGCCCAGCACCTGAAGCAATATTGGACGCTGCCGTTACCGCGACTCGGCCCATTCGAATGTGGCATAGAACGCGGGCGTTTCAACGCGATGGACCAGTAGGGCCGCGTTGCGCTGGGAGCTTGCGGATAGCACGCTTCACGTCATCGTGCGTCGACAGATCCTCTCCCACGAGGAATCCGAATGTGCGGCTGAGCCGATCCTCGAGCGCGGATCGCATCATCGTCCATTCAACGCCGTTACCGGACACTCCCGAAAAGTCGAGCGTGGTCTTGGCAGGGTGAAGAACTTTCTCAGAATTTCGAAGCCACATGTCGAGAACAATCAACGCGCGGCGCCGGTCCCTATCGGGCTGCGATGAGCGAGCGACCTCTCGTCGAAGGTATGAGAAGAAGTGGCTTCCGTGCCGTGCCTCATCTCCGGCGAGACGATACGCGATATGCGCGAGTACAGGGTCACGCGAGTATCGAGCGAGCGCGAGATAGGACTGCGCTCCTATCGCTTCGGCAACGACGTTCGATGCGAGCGTCACGACGCGCGAGTTGGTGAAGGACGCTGCCTCGTGACCGGCGGCCATATCATCACTTGTAAGAACAACGCCAGCGTGCTTGAGCCACAACGTTAGAACGTGTGGATGCTTTGTCTCTTCGTAGAACCATACGGCGAGCCACTGCGTGAAGTCGCCGTCGTCCGCGAAGAGGTCCATTAGTTGCCGAGTACCGCCGAACGTCTGGAGCTCCCCGACAACTGCTCTGCGGACCGCGCCGATGAGATCGTCGTCAATCACCTCGTGTTGAATTGCGGCCCATGGCACGTCCTGAACACGCCAGCGGACCTGTTCAGCTGCGTCGAAGAGGCGGTAGTAGAGCGCATCATCAGTGAGGCTCATGGAAGGCGTTCTCCCCTTCGATCCTGCGTACTGCACCGACGGGGCATACAAGGCGAGCCTGTTCGGCCAACGCGACTTCTTCGACTGACTGCGGCTGACGGATGATCTCCGCGCTCCTCGTGCCGACCGCGATCAGCATCGGCGCGATACTCAACGATGCGCCGCACCGGATACAAATATCGCTGTCAATGACGTACATGGTCAGGCGCTCCTCCTCTATGTGTTGTCGGCCGCCGTGAGCTTCGCGTTCGGCTCAACGCGAGGGTTCAGCCGGTAGACCGCGTACCCGAACGCTCCGAGCGGGCCAGCCTCGAGTACGAGCCACAGCCGTTCGTCCCGCGTCACTGCAGAATCGACCAGCGCCGCTCGTAAGGCGAGCAATCCGGCATCGCCGATATTGCACGGATGGCCGTCGACTGGGTGGACCATTCTCACCACGTCGGCTCCGAATTTGCCTGCAACCGCGGCACGACTGATCTGAGGCGTCGCTATGACTATGTCCGTGATCAGTCGCGCTTCAATCGAAGCGTCCGACAGCAACCTTGAGACGGCGGCGACTTGCTCAGCTGACGACTGTGTCCACGGATCGCTGAGGTCGTAGGCGACGCGCGTGGTGCCGGCGCGCACCAGCTCCCATCGCCGGTCCTGGGTGGGGCAATTCTCGAAGGACAGCATCGCCGCGGTCATACCTCCTTGGACGGCGCCGAAGTTCGAACGCACGGCAGCTGAGATCGAATCGGTCATCTCATCACCCGCCAGTACGATCACTCGCCTTACGCCGGTCGACGCAGCTAGGTCCTCCGCGACGGATAGTGCTACGGATGTCGCGACGCCCGATGCGCCGAGCGTGATTGATGGGCCGTGTATGCCCGCCGCTGAGCAGATGTGGCCCGCAATAGCTGCCGGCGTCGCG
>JALYLU010000038.1 GCA_030774075.1 Actinomycetota bacterium
AAGGATCTTCGGGGATAGGTGTTCAGGGATGTTCAGGGCCGGGTGCGCTTGGCGTCGAGGTCATCGATCCATTGTTGGATCCAGTCGAAGAGTTCTTGGTGGCTCTCTTCGACGCCGGAGAGGCCTTCGACGATGAGGCCGAGATGGAAGCTGGTGACGGCGACCACGATGACTTTGAGGGGGAACTGGTTTTCGTCGAGTCCGTAGTCGCGTATCGCTTGGCCGAAGAGCGGATGATTCGAGCGTTGCGCGCCGCATCGGGAAAAGCCCGTCCGAACACGGCGACCCGCGGATTGGGGTGAACTGTTCATGGGAGACAAATCTCCGAAGAAGCAAAACGTCAAGAAGCCGAGCAAGTCGTTGAAGGAGAAGCGCGCCGACAACAGTCGAAGCGTGAGGACAAACGGCCTGGCTTCGGGCCTGACGGACCTCTCGATCGCCGCAGCGTTCCTCGCACCAAGGCGACACTCGGTCTCACTTCGCACGGCGTGCTAGCGGTTGCGAAGCCGTCGAGCGAACATCACCATCCGACCTCGTGTCGAGGTCGGGACCGCGCAGTGAAACTCGGGTACGACGCGGCCGCCGAAGGACTCGTGGAAGGCGCTTATTCTGAGCCGTTCGTCTTCGTCTTTCCCGTACCAGCCTCCAAAGTCGAAGAGCGCGATACCGGCATCCTTGTAACGGAGAAGATCATGCCAATGTAGGTAACGATTCGCACGTCCGATCATGTTCGGTGCCGCGGTGTCGTTGTGCTCGCGGAAGAGCGAGGCCGAATGCAGCAGGCGTGCTCGGTTCCCGGCCCGTAGGTACGCGTGCCATACCAATGTGTCGTCGTGGCGGGTCACGGTGGAAAGATCGAGGACGCCAGCCTTGGTTAGTGCGCGCAGACGTTCCGCCGGTGCGGGCGGGAGTCCCTTCCCGCGCGCCCAGCGGTTGAAGAATGCGATGAAGTCGTCGGCAAGATCGTCGCGGGCCGACATCCACGCTTCCTCTTTGAGTTCATCGCGCTCGGCTCTGCGGATCTGGTATTGACACGTCGGAGAGAACGCCGAGAACAGTGTCTGCGGATCTTGCGTGAGATCGAGATGGTGGGTGTAGGAGTCTCGGCATCGTGCGCCAGGAATCGGACGCGACCGCTGGAAATGCTCGATGACGTCAACGTCTGGCCGCTGTGACTCTTCGTCGAAGAAGAACTCCGCAAGACGATAGAAACGGGTCTGTCGAACGATCATGCCCATCCGCCGTTTCAGCAACCGCACCCTGGCGGCGACTGCCCTCGCGCAACCTATCCGCTCGTACGAACAAACGCCGCGTGTTGAGAGCGATCCAACGCGGCGGGATACACAGTGATGACACGGCCGTCGCTAGTTC
This sequence comes from Actinomycetota bacterium, assembly GCA_030774075.1. Classification (GTDB taxonomy): domain Bacteria; phylum Actinomycetota; class Acidimicrobiia; order IMCC26256; family PALSA-610; genus PALSA-610. The sequence continues at coordinate 1,372 of JALYLU010000038.1, forward strand.
GTCCGGTCCTCAGAGAAGTGAAAACGTAACCGTTGCATCCTGTCCGAACCATTTGGTTCCAGTCGATTGAGACGGGCATCGCCACGACCGCCACAACCGCCACAACCGCCACAACCGGCTACAGAACCCTCCGGTCTCCCTCGGGCGCGAGGTATCTGCTGAACGCGTCGAGGAAATAGGGCCGCTCATAGCCGCGAACGACGACATCACCGAACCGAATTCGTTTCGGCCGCACGTCGTACGGAACGAGGAGTCGGGCGAGACTCCTCGGATCGAACGCCTCGTCCCACTGGCCGTCCTCCAGTGTCTGCAATCCTCGAACGAGGTCGGCGGATGCGAACCGATCCCCGTTGCGTTCATCGAGGACGCGCCGCAGGTCGTTGAGGAGACGCACGCCAACGCTTCGCTCCTCTGTCCGTCCCCTCGCGGCCAACGCGACCGACGCGCAGCGTGCGGCATCAATCCAGTCCCCTCCCGCAGCTTCTGCGATGGCCAGCAGCGGCTCCCGGATGTCGCTGGCGCGATCGCCCAACTCGGGTGGGACATCGGGGCGAAGGTTTGCGATCGCCTCCAAGTGTTTGCTTGTCAGCGTTCGATCAGTCACGGTAACGGTTCGAACGCGCCAGTTCATCTGAGCACGAGCATCTTGGGGACCTGGGGACGGTGTCGCCTCTCCCATAAGTATGAGCGGGTCGATCGGATCGCCTCGGCGGTGCCGCCGTCGGCGGCCCAGCCTCGCGGCACGGCGGCGCACGCCGCGGTGGCTGAGGTTCTGAAGTGTGGTTTGGAGCCTTGTTCGGCCGCGTCGCTCGCGGTGATCGACCGGATCGTGGACGGTCATGGCAGGTCGGGTGGTGATGGGAAGCGTGTCCGCGGTGGGTTGTGGATGCGACCGCATGGTGGTGGAGCCGGGCGGGACGTTGCGGCCGGTCGAGGAGCTGTTCTCGGTCGAACGTGCGGACTTGTTGACCCTGTGGGCGAAGTTCGATTGCGCGGTCGTGGACAGTGCGCTCGCCCTGCTCGAGGTGATCGACTTCACGTTCGGCGCCCTTCGGGTCGCGACCCCCGAGGAACTCGCGTCATCGATCGGCGCGCGGGACTAGCGGCTGGCGGCCGGACATGTCGAACCGGACCGTTCAATCCGGCCGGTCGCGCTCACCGAACTGCACAGCCCGTCGTGCTCGACGATCACGATGGCCCCCAACGACGAGTACGTCAGCGACGCGTGGGAGCAGCTGAAGGTCGTCGCCATCGAAAAATATTCGATGATGCGGCCACAACCGGCCAATAGCGGCCACAACCCACGGTCAAGGGACGGCCGCAGGACAAGCGCACGCAACTTCAGGGACTGAACCCGAACTGGCACGTCTCATGACCTCTCCAAGCGATCGAGCGTCCAGTACCTCGGAGCGCTTGCCCGCAGCGGGCAACGTCGAGGTCGAGTTTCCCGGCGCGCCGGCCATCAAGATGGAGATGGTCACCAAACGCAATCAGTCGCCGGCGCACGAGCTCGCCGCGCTCCACGTCGCAAACAACGACTGGTTCGCGCTCCGCATCATGTCGCTCTGGCTCTTCCACACGCCACCCGGCGCGACGGGCCTTCCGCCCCGCGTCCCGGTCATCGCATCCAGCCGCAGCGTCTGACCTCAGGGCGCTATGGCCCGGCGATGCGGGCGTGGACCCAGTCCATGATGCCGGTCAGGTAGTCGGCGGGCGTGGACGGATCGGTGTTGGTCAGGCCGGCCTTGTTCGTGACGACGTGTACCGAGCAATCGGGCGTGGCGTCGCTGTCGACACATACCGGGAAGTTTTTCGAACGGCTGGCAGTGCCTTGGGCTGCGATTGCCCGTCGCATCGGCTCGTGGATGCAATCCGTGAGCCCCATCGTGACGTGCGAGCCGTCCCGCAACGGACAACTGATGGCCACTGAACCACACGTATTGACGTCGCCGTGGTTCCAAATGTGCAACAGCGGCACGGCCAGCCGGCCGGTCGACACCAACTTGTCGGGTTCGTTGTCGATGTTCGCGAGGTCCGGATGGATGCGCGCGGCAATGGCCTGCACGCGCACCGGGTCGTTCTTGTCGGTGCAGTAACCCGCGTCGAAGCCTGCCTTCGTCGCTTCGCGGTTCACGATGCTTGCGTCGGCGACCACGCCACTGGGCGCAATGCCTTGGAGCTGCATCGACCATGCGACACCGAACGCGCCCGCGGAGCCGGCGCTCGTGCCGTGCAAGAAGGTTTTCGTGGTGGGGTAGTGATGTTGCACGTATTGAATGGCGGCCTTGACGCTCAAGGTGCCGTTCGTCAGGCGGGGCTTGCCGTCGGGTGTCGTGTTGGGATTGTGCGGATCGGGGGTATCGACACCGGCGTAGACGTCGTGGCTGCAATACGAGACGGCGAGCGTGCGGAACTGGGCTGCGTCGGCGCGCACGTTGGCCAGGAGACCGTTGTTGGTCAACCGTGCGTTCAGCGACGCGGCGCTCTCTTCGATCTTCTGGCCCGGGCCGGGTACGGGCTGTCCGTTCTCGTCGAAGTAGCCGGCGCCGCCGCCGTGCATCATGACCCACAGCGGTCGCGGCGCCGTGTTCGACGACCCCGTTTTCGTCCCGACAACGAACGTCTGGTATCCGCTGATGCTGCACGGATACGCCGAGTTGCGGTAGTAGTCGTACTTCCAGCCGCCGCTCGAGGTACTGCTCACGAATGCGATCGACGCGGTATCGCCCGGCGTCGACAGTGGCTTGCACGCGGCGAAGACGAGAACCGCCACCAACGCGGCGCCTAGCGTTGCGAACCGGCGCATGAGACGACCCCCTGAATGGCGTACGCGGCGAACCCTATTAGGCCAGAAGAATGCGAAGACTTCGTGAGGTGGCTGTCATGCCCTCGCAAATGCCGTGCCGCGCGACATTCGGGGATGCGTGTTATGGGATATCCGACGAGATGTCGGGGTCGTGGGCGTCCGGTTGTTATCGGGAGGGGCGCGATGCGTTCGAGCCGCTTCCGGTGAGGTTGACGGGCAGTCGCCGGGTGCCGTTGGCCCAGAACACGGGTACGGGTTGGCGTCGGTACCCGTCGTCAACGCTCGCTTGCTCGACGCGATCCAAGAACACGTCGAGCGCGACTCGGCCTTCGAGTCGCGCGAGTGACGCGCCCGGGCGGACGTGAGGGCCGCCACCGAAGGCGAGGTGGTCCTTCGCGCTTGGGCGATCGACTCGGAACTCGTTGGGGTTGTCGTAGGTTCGCTCGTCGCGATTCGCGGAGGCGAGGCCGAAGCCGACTTTGACGCCGGCGGGGATCGTGACGCCGTCGATGGTGATGTCTTTGAGGCAATCGCGCATCAGCACGTGGATCGGTGGGTCGTGGCGAAGTGACTCCTCGACCACGGTTGGCACCAGGTCCCGCTCGGCCTGCAATCGCGCAAAGAGGGCTGCGTCGGTGCACACCGTCTCGAGGATGTTCGCGATCAAGTGCCGCGTTGTCTCGTTGCCGGACATGAGTAAGAAGGCGAGTTGTGTACGCATTTCGAGATCGGTGAGATGCTCGCCATCCACACTGGTGTTGACGAGCCGCGTGACAAAGTCGTCCGGTGGATCTGCCGAGGCTTTGCGTTCAGCGATCATCGCGTCGAGGTAGGCCGTGAAGTCGGGCGCGACGCCGGCCAAGCCTTCGCCGTCGGCTCCGTCCTCTCGGCGGTTCTTCGTCGCGTAGGCGGACTGCACGACGATGTCGGACCACTCGGCGAAGCGGGCGTGATCCGCCGGGTCGACGCCGAGGAGCTGCGCGATCACGGTGGCCGGGATCGGTGTGACGTAATCGGACACAAGATCGCCACCGCCACACGCGATGATCCGGTCGAGCAGCTCGTTGCACAGCGCTCGGACAAATGGCTCCACTCGGGTGATGCGATGCTGCGCGATCGCCGAGTTGATGATCCGGCGGATCTTGCCGTGACGCGGTTCAGGGATTTCGCTGATGAGTTGCTCCTCGGCCGGGACCACCACGCCGGCGGCCCGGAAACTCGCCTGGAACGCCTCGATGTTCTTCGTGGCCGCGAGCACATCGTCGTGACTGGCGAGGAAGTAGGCGCCCGACGGAGTCCGCGCAACCGGGCACCCGTCGCGCAACTCAGCTAGCGCGTCATATGGCACGCCCGCCGAAGCATCGAGCGGGTCAGCAACCATCGACGCATGTTCACACGGACGCCAATATCAAGCGAGGCGGCGCCCTGCTTTCGCCTGGTTCGCGCCACATCACGCATCCGACGCCGCGTCGAACAAGCGCTCGCGAGTTCGAACGACACGAGCGGCGAACTCTACGCGGCAGCTTCGCAGTCGCGACCGGAACGATGGAGCTGCTGACGCGTCACCGAGTGACTGGGTCACCACTGATCGGTTAATTCGCCAAGAAATGGAAGTTAAACCTTGCCGAACGTCACTCTCAGTGGCAACATCCGGTCGGGAGCGGCATGGGGGGGTTGGTGGAGCGCATCGCGCGTTCGGGGGGCCACTGGTGGATTCCGGCTCGTCCGCGACATGGGCGCGTCGCGGTCGCGAGCGCCGACTCCAATGGCGAGAACGCGCAGCTTCGTTCAGCTGATCTTCTGCGTCACGGGCAAGCGCCTGTGTCGCTGCGCGCCGTCGCGCCCTTCCGGGCGGAACCGGCGGTAGGTGGAAACGGCCGCGCGCGACTGCATGCCAACGGCAAATTCTTGTTCGACGGGAACGAGAAGCTCTACGTCCGCGGCGCGACGTACGGGACCTTCGCAGCCGATGAAAACGGTGACGAGTTCCCGAGTGCGGAAGTCGTCGCGCGCGACTTTGCGGCAATGGCCGCGACCGGCATCAACGCGGTCCGCACGTACACCGCTCCGCCTCGCTGGCTGCTCGACGCGGCGCAGGCGCAGGGACTCAAAGTGATGGTGGGTCTGGCGGCCGAACGTTACGTCGGATATCTCAACGACGGCCGGGCCGCCCCCGACGTGGGTGCAATCATCCGAGCGCACGTGCGCGAATGCGCGGGTCATCCCGCGATTCTCTGCTACGCCATCGGCAACGAGATTCCCGCACCGGTGGTCCGCTGGTTCGGACGAAAGAGGATCGAAAGCTGGTTGCGCCAGTTGTGCGGAATCGTGCGGAGCGAGGATGCTGCTCTGCTCACCTACATCAACTATCCGTCGACCGAGTATCTGCAGCTTCCGTTCCTCGATATCGACGCGTACAACGTCTACCTCGAGGAGCCGCATGCCCTCGAGGCCTACCTCGCGCGTCTCCAGAACCGGGCCGACGGTCGGCCGCTGCTACTCGCTGAGCTCGGCCTCGACAGCCTTCGCAACGGTGAGGAGTGTCAGTCGTCCACGCTCGCGTGGCAGCTGCGGACCACTTTCGCACTCGGGTGCGCGGGAGCCTTCGTGTATGCGTGGACCGACGAGTGGAACCGCGGTGGCGAAGAGGTCCACGACTGGGCGTTTGGGCTGACCGACCGGTGCCGGCGACCCAAGCCCGCCCTCGACGCGGTCAGCAAGGCGTACTCCGAAGTGCCGTTCGCGCCCGACCGCCTGTGGCCCAGAGTCTCCGTGATCGTCTGCTGTTACAACGGTGAATCGACCCTCGAAGACTGCCTCAATGGTCTGGAGAAGCTCGAATATCCGGCCGTCGAGGTCATCGTGATCGACGACGGATCGACCGACGCGTCCGCCGCCATCGCGCGGCGGCACCCGAACTTCAAGCTCGTCAGTCAGGAGAACCGAGGGCTCGCGCGTGCCCGGAACCGCGGCCTGGAGTTGTCCACCGGTGAGATCGTTGCGTACATCGACTGCGACGCGTGGCCCGATCCACATTGGCTGCACTACCTCGTCGCGACGTTCGAGGCCACCACCCACGCGTGCGTAGGCGGACCCAACCTTCCGCCGGCCGGCGACCCGCCGCTCTCCGAGTGCGTGTCGCAGGCACCCGGCGGGCCGAACCACGTCTTGGTCTCGGACCGAGAAGCCGAACATGTCCCCGGATGCAACATGGCCTTTCGTGCCGCCGCGCTCAGAGAGATCGGCGGCTTCGACCCACGGTTCCGCGTTGCCGGCGACGACGTCGATGTCTGTTGGCAGATCCAGGATCGTGGTTGGACGATCGGCTTCAGCCCCGCGGCCGTGGTCTGGCATCACCGGCGCGACACGCTGAAGGCTTACTGGAAGCAGCAGGTCGGATACGGAAGGGCCGAAGCGCTCCTCGAGGTCAAGTGGCCCGAGAAGTACAACGTGATCGGCCACGCGAGCTGGGGCGGCCGCGTGTACGGCGGGATCCACGCGCGGGTGCGGCGCGCGAGCCGCGTGTATCACGGCGTCTGGGGAACCGCACCGTTCCAGTCGCTCGAGGAGCGCCGGCCCACCTTCCTTTCCTCGTTGCCGCTCGTCCCTGAGTGGTGGCTCGTCGTGGTGGCCCTCGCTGCGGCTTCCCTCCTCGGCGTCGTGTGGACACCACTACTCTTCGCGTTCCCACTGTTGTGCCTCGCGGTGACGCCGCTCTTGGTAGAGGCCGTGCGCGGCGGTCGCGGCGCGTCGTTTCCGTCGCGGCACCGTGCTTCGGTGGTTCGTCTCCGCCTGATCACCGGAGTGCTGCACTTCGTCCAACCCGTGGCTCGCCTGCGGGGCCGCTTGCGTGTCGGGCTCACACCGTGGAGACGCCGCGTGGCGGTGGCGTCACCACGGTTGCCGATCGGGTGGACCGGCGCGTTGTGGAGCGAGTGCTGGCGCCCTCCAGACCGCTGGGTCGAGCAGATCGAGTCGTTCCTCGTCGCAAGCGGAAACGTCGTCGCGCGCGGCGGAGCGTACGACGCTTGGGATCTGAAGGTGAGAAACGGCGGCTTCGGAAACCATCGACTTCTGTTGGCGGTCGAGGAGCACGGAGCCGGCAGGCAGCTGGTGCGGTTCCGGGCGCGACCGGGTGTTTCTCGGCCCTGGGCGTTCCTGGCTCTGGGCTTTGTGTTGTTGACGGCGTGGGCGGCTTCCGACCAGGCGTGGCTGGGTGCAGCCGGCGTAGCGAGCGCGGCGTTGCTGGTGTCCATTCGCATGGTGGGAGACTGCGCGCTGGCGTCCGGTGCGTTGTGGGGAGCCGTGCGCGCGCTGACAGCCGACCTGGAAGGATCGAGCGGTTGAAGCCGGGAAGCGAAGGAACACGACGCGGAGCCACGGCGACGGGCCTCACGCCCGCCGAATCAACGCTGTACCGGTTCCTCGTGCAGCAGGGTCGTCCGTACTCGCGGAACCTGGCGGCGATCTTGGCGCTCAGCCTGCTGTCGGCGCCGCTCGCGCTGCTCACTCCCGTACCGCTCAAAGTCGCGATCGACAGCGCGGTGGGCTCTCGGCCACCACCCGCCTTCCTACGACCCTTTCTCGGCGACACGCACAGCAGCATCTTGATCGGCGTAGTGATCCTGCTGCTCGTCGTCGCGCTCATGAGCGAGCTGCAGCAGCTGGCCCTCTCGCAGATGCGCGCGTACACCGGCGAGCAAATCGTCATGCGTCTCCGCACGCGGCTCTTCGGCCATCTCCAGCGCCTGTCGCTCTCGTACCACGACGCGCAGGGCACTCCGGATTCGGTGTACCGGCTCCAGTACGACGCGGCGACGATTCGGTACGTCGTCGTCGACGGCCTGATTCCTTTCATCGCGGCCGGCGTCACCCTCGCCAGCATGATCATCGTCACCGCGCGTATCGACTGGCAGCTCGCCCTCGTCGCGCTTGCGGTCTCGCCCTTCTTGTACCTCTCCGCCGCCATTTATCGGCGGCGGATGCGGACGGGTGCTCGAGGGGTCAAGAAGCTGGAGAGCGAGGCCCTGGGTGTCGTCCAAGAAGTGCTGACCGTCCTTCGTGTCGTCAAGGTCTTCGGGCAGGAGCAACGCGAAGAGGAGCGCTTCGCCCGGTGCGCGACATCGGGCGTGCGCGCGCGGCTCCGCCTCGTGCTCCTCGACGGGCTTTTCGGGCTGCTCGTGGGTGCGATCACGGCCGCCGGGAGCGGCGCGGTGCTGCTCATCGGTGTCAGCCACGTGCGTTCGGGCGCGATGACGCTGGGTGACCTGGTGCTCATACTCGGCTACCTCACGCAGCTCTACGTCCCGCTGAAAACGATGAGCAAGCAGCTGAACCAGGTCCAGGACTCCATGGCCAGCGCCGAGCGGATCTATTCGCTGCTCGCGAACGAGCCCGAGGTCCCCGAGCATCCCGGTACCCCTTCGCGCTCTCGGTCCTCCGGGGCTCTTGTGTTCGACAATGTCTCCTTCGCCTACGACGGCCGTACGCCCGCGCTTCGAAACGTGTCGTTCAAGATCGAGCCCGGCAGCCGCGTGGGCGTCGAGGGTTTTACGGGGGCGGGGAAGACGACGCTCGTGAGTCTGATTGCGCGCTTCTACGATCCCTCGGCCGGCCGAATCCTTCTCGACGGCGTCGATCTGCGCGACTACCGCCTCGAGGACCTGCGCCGCCAGATGGCTTTCGTGCTCCAAGAGCCCGTGCTCTTCGCCACGAGCATCGCCGAGAACATCGCTTACGCCCGCCTGGATGCGACGGAAGACGAAATTGTCGCCGCCGCAAAGACTGCTTGTGCGCACGAATTCATTACCGCACTCCCCGACGGCTACGAGACGCTCGTAGGGGAACGAGGAATGCGTCTCTCCGGCGGAGAGCGCCAGCGCCTGTCTCTCGCGCGCGCGTTTCTCAAAGATGCGCCGATCCTCATTCTCGACGAACCGACGAGCGCGCTCGACGCGGCCACTGAAGCGGAGCTGCTCGTGCTACAGGAGCGCGTCATGGAGGGTCGCACCGCCATCGTGGTCGCGCACCGGCCTCGACTGCTCGAAGGCTGCGACCTTCGGCTGCGCGTCGAGTCCGGAGCGTTGGTCACGCGCACGCAGACCGCCTCGCGTGCGCGGGTCAACCCGTCCTGGTCGGTGGTGACCGCAGCCGACGAGACGCGCGCGGGCCAGAATGGGGACCGAACGCGACCGGTCCAGCCGCCCGACGCAGTCGTCGAGACCGCGCGCCGGCTGCTCACTGGACTCACTGCGGCCCCCGAGCTCGTCGAGTCCGAAGTGCTCGATCGGTGCGTCCACCGCCTGCGCTTCGAGGTCCGGGGCTGGAGCGCCTCGCTCGTGGTGAAGCGGCTCTCGCGCCATCGGGCGCGGCTCAATCGGCTGGTCGCGCAGCACTGGCTTCCCGGCTCGGGATTGGGACGGGCCTGCCCGCGGGTGTGCGGGGTCGTCGGCGGCGAGCACGGGGACACAAAGGTGTGGCAGATCTACGAGGACGTCGGTGGGAGCGGATTGGACCGCGTCGACGCCGATCCCGACACGGTGCGGCTCGTCGTGAATCTCATCGCCGCGGTGCACCTGCGTTTCGCGTGGCAGCCGGTGTTGACAGAGTGCCGCAAACGCGGCGACGACTTCGGGATGTCTTTCTTCGTGTCGCATGTTGCTCGATGCCTGCACCATCTACGGAACCTCGAAGCCGTCCCAAACCTCTCCGAACAGCAGGCCCAGCTACGGAGCCGACTCTTGGACAGGATCGAAGACCTCTACCGCGAGCGGCACGAGCGAGCGCGTCTCGTCGACGCGGTGGGAGGACCTGACACGTTGCTGCACGGCGACCTCTGGACTTCCAACACGCTCGTCACGGGGAAGGGCGCAAGGAGCCGCGCCCGGCTCATCGACTGGGATCATGCGGGGGCGGGTCCGGTGAGCTACGACTTGTCGACCTTTCTTTACCGCTTTCCCATCGAGGACCGCCCCTGGATACTTGCGCTGTACCGGGAGACGCTGTCGCGCGCGGGCTGGCACCTGCCGACCGACGACGAGCTGAACCTGCTCTTCGACACCGCGGAGACAGCCCGGTATGCGTGCTGTCTCGGCGAGGCGGCGTCGGCCGCCGAGCGAGGCGAACCCTGGGCCTTCGCACAGTTGGCGGAAATCGAGAGGTGGTTCGCGTCGCTCGAGCCGGCTCTCCCCGTGTGAGGTTCCGTCGTGACCACCGTCGTCGTCGCGGCATACAGAGTGGCAACCAAACCGCAAATCGGCGGGCATTTCTGGGCGTACCTGCAGTACGCCCATGGGCTACAGCAACTTGGCTGCGACGTCTATTGGCTCGAGCGGTTGCCCGCCAAGGGAGACACAACGGAGCTTCCTCTCTTCTTTCGACGAATGGAGCGCTACGGGCTCGGTGGGAAAGCGATCCTCTACCGCGCGCGGCGCGACGGCGAGGACGGCGATGTCGAGTTCGTCGGTGCCACGGCAACTCAGGCGGAAGCGGTCTTCCGCCGTGCCGACGTGCTGCTGAACTTCCACTACGCCATCGACGCCGAGATGTTGAGCCGCTTCCGGCGAAGCGCGCTCATCGACATCGATCCCGGCTTGCTGCAGTTCTGGATCAGCCGCGGGCAGATCGCGGTTCTCCCGCACGACGTGTATGTGACGATCGGGGAGAACGTCGGCACGAACGGAGCGATCCCCGACTGCGGTATTCGTTGGCTTCACACGCGACCGATCGTCTGCCTGGATCTCTGGCCGTACACCTACGACAGTGACTGCCGGCGCTTCACGACGATATCAACCTGGCTCGGAGGCGAGTACGTCACCGAGGGGAAGCGCGTGATCTTCCAGAACGACAAGCGCGACTCGTTCCTGCAGTTCGCCGAACTTCCAACCCGCACCGCGTGCGAGTTGGAACTCGCGCTGCACCTCAAGGGCGAAGTGGATGCGGACGACCGCACACTCCTCGAGCAAAATGGCTGGCATATCCGCCACTCGCTCGACGTCGCCGCGACGCCCGAGATGTACCGCTCCTATGTCCAGACGTCGCGTGGCGAGTTCAGTTGCGCGAAACCCTCGTACGTCCGATTTCAAAGCGCGTGGGTGAGCGACCGAACGTTGTGTTATCTCGCCTCGGGCAAACCGGCGGTGGTGCAGCACACGGGCCCGAGCTCGTTCCTTCCCAGCGGCGAAGGCATGTTCCGCTTCTCCACCGTCGAGGAAGCAGCCGAAGCGCTGACCGCCGTCGACGCCGACTACGAACGACACTGCCGCGCGGCGAGAGAGATCGCGGAGACTTTCTTCGATGCGCCCGGCGTGCTGTCGGAACTCTTGAACACTGTCGCGCGTTGATGAGCCGGCTCGTCCATCATCCCGCCGTCGTGGCGTGGCGTGAGCTCCGGCCAGAAAGACTTACTCCCCGATGCATCGAGATCGTGCGGGAGAGTGAGAACCGAGCCATCTATCGCCTGGACGGCGTTGGCGGTGGAGGCTCCGGAGTAATCGCAAAGCGTTGTTGGTTGTCGACGGCTTCAATCGAACACACCGTTTACGACGAGATACTTCCCCGCCTGCCGTTCGCGACGCTTCGCTATTACGGGTTCGTTCAGGAAGACGACGAGTTTGCCTGGCTGTTCCTCGAGGATGCCGGCAGCGTACAGTTCTCGCGACTTGTTGCGGAGCAGCGCACGCTCGTGGGCCGCTGGCTCGCTCTGATGCACACCTTTGCCCGGTCGGTTGGAGCGCCGGCCGCGCTGCCCGAACGAGGGCAACGGCATTACCTCGAGCATTTGCGCGCGGCGCGCCGCAACATTCGGCAGAATCTCGCGAATCCCGCTATCTCTGGCCGCGACGTCGACCTGCTGTGGTCTGTCATCGCACTGTGCGACGATCTGGAATTGCACTGGAACGAGCTGGAGGAGTGCTTCGAGGGAGCACCGGCCACCCTTGTCCACGGCGACTTCCGTCCAAAGAACATCCACCTGCGAACCATCGACTCGGGAGCCGGTGTGTTCGTGCTGGATTGGGAGACCGCGGGCTGGGGACCACCCGCTGTGGATCTGGCGCCGGCGCGTGGCCCCTACTCCGCCCGTCATGTGGATATCGAGACCTATGTATCGATCGCACACGAATCCTGGGCGAACTTGGATTCGCAGATGATCGGGCGACTTGTGGCCGCGGGCACGATCTTCCGGCGACTGGCAGCCATGGATTGGGCAAGCTCGGCTCTGGGCTTCGACGACGACGTCTCGCGGGACGTCGGGCGTTTAGGGGTTTATCGCTCCGAGCTGCTCGAGGCGATACAGGCGGCCATGCCAGGTCAACGTCTCGAAACATGACCGCCTGCGGCACCTTCTCCGCGGCCTCACTGTAAGGTCTCGAAATTGATGTCGGCGGGTCGCCTCGAAGTGGGCGCGCGCGATGTGCTGGAGCGTAACCGGCGCGGTTCGTGGACGTGTCCTTCGTCGGCCTTGTATCCGCATCAGTGGTTGTGGGATTCGTGCTTCATCGCTCTCGGTGTGGCGCGCTATGACCCGCCGCGCGCCGCCGACGAGGTACGAGCAGTATTCCGGGGACAGTGGACGAACGGCATGTTGCCGCACATGATCTTCAACGACAACGTCAAAGACATCGGCAGCCGCCGGATCTGGAAATCGAAGACGCATCCGCTCGCGCCCCGTGACGTCGATACGTCGTGCATCACGCAACCGCCCCTGCCCGCCATCGCCGTCCGCCGCGTCGCCGACGCGTTGCCCGAGCCGGACCGTCAACCTTTTCTGGCGGAACTGCTTCCGAAGCTTCTCGCGTACCACCAGTGGATGTACAACGAACGCGACCTGCACGACTCCGGTTTGGTCACCCTCATCCATCCTTGGGAATGCGGTCTCGACACGACACCCCCGTGGATGCAGACGCTGAGCCGCATGCCACTGCCGTGGTGGCTGCGGATCGCAGCACGGCTTCATCTGGCCCGCGCGGTGCGCCGAATCCGCAACGACACTCGATACATCCCGGCCGCGGAACGGCCCTCAGATGACGACGGCTTGCGGATGCTGGTTCTCGCAACCCGGGCGAAGCAACACGACTTCCAGCTGGAACGGATGCCTCGTCCCACCTCCGTGCTCATCGAAGATCTGGCCTTCAATGCAATCCTTGCCGCCGCCAACCGCGCACTGGAACTCATCGCGCGTGATCTCGATGTCGCATTGCCTTCCGAGCTCCAGCGGCACTTCGAGCGAACCGACGCCGCGTTCGAGCAGCTGTGGGACGAACCTTCGGGCCAGTACTACTCGCGGAACGCGATCACGCAGAAGTTGATCAAAGTACCGACGATCGCAACCTTCGTTCCCCTCTGGTCGAGAATTCCGTCTCGGACGAGGGCAGAACGGCTGATCGAGCTGCTGCGCGAGCCCACGAGCTTCTGGTCTCGCTATCCCGTGCCGAGCGTGCCCATCGACGCGTCCGAGTTCCAAGAGGCCGCGTATTGGAAG
>JALYLU010000039.1 GCA_030774075.1 Actinomycetota bacterium
CCGCGGCGCCCACCAAGAAGAGAACCACTCCGAGCACGATCAGCGCGCGCTGTGACGTTGTGACTGATTCCATACGAAGCCCACCCTACCGCAGCGACCTGTGATGGGTTCGGCGCGGTCTCGTCCACACCCCATGTGAATACGCGGAGATCAGGGAGCACGTTACGGCAATGTCCCCTTTGTCCATGCGAGATAATCTCCGACGGCGAGTGCGTCCAAGCCCATCGAGTGCATGGCTTCTACCGCGTCGGTGGGCGTCTCGACCATCGGCTCACCGTAACCGTTGAAGCTCGTGTTCAAGACGAGCGGCACGCCCGTGATCTCGTGGAACCTCGAGATCAGCCGATGGTAGAGCGGCTCGGTGTCGCGCGCGACCGTCTGCACGCGTGCGCTTCCGTCGACGTGAACGATCGCCGGAACCTTGTCACGCATGGCCGGCCGCGTGTTCACGGCGAGCAGCATGTAGGGGCTCGGCCCCAGCATCTCGAAGTACTCGTCAGCGTGCTCGGCCAGAACGCTCGGCGCGTAGGGTCGGAACCACTCGCGCCGTTTGATCTCGGCGTCGAGCCGCTCCTTGCTCGCGGGCGTACGCGGGTCGGCGAGGATGCTCCGGTGGCCGAGCGCACGGGGTCCGAACTCCGCTCCACCTTGCACCCAGCCGATGATTCGCCCCTTGGCGACGAGGGCGGCGCACTCACCCGCGATGTCGTCGCTTTTCCTGAACTCCGTATCGTTCGCGGCGTCTAGCGCCGCCACGATCTCAGCGTCGGTCGGCGCGCATCCGAGGTAGTCGTGCGCGGGAGGATGCCGGTCCTTGCCGCCAAGCGCGACGTGGTAGCCGTAGAGGGCCGCTCCGAGCGCGAGCCCGCGGTCGCCGGCGTTGGGCATGACATAGATCCCGTTGAACGGGCTCTCGCGCAGGATCTTCGCGTTCGCTACGCAGTTCAACGCAACGCCACCCGCGGCCGCGAGACTTCGTTTGCCCGTACGTGCCTGAAGCGCGCGCGCGACATGAACGATGATCTCCTCGGCGATCGCCTGACAGCTCCAGGCGAGGTCGAAGTGATCTTTCGTGAGAGGCGCTCCTCGCTCTCTTTGCGGACAGAATTCCACCATCGCGTCGAGATAGCGGAGCCCGTCCCCGCTCGGCCGCTGCCGAAGCTCGAACCGGCCGTCGTCGAGAAGTTCGACCGCGTCGTCGCGCACTCGCCGATAGAAGCGGTCAGTTCCGAACGATGCGAGCGCCATCGTGTTTCCCTCTTGCTCCTCGCGGAAGCCGAGGTGCTGTGTGACGCTCGAGTACAGAGCCCCCACTGAGTTCGGCATTACTACCTCGGAAAGCACACTCACTCGACCGTTACGACCTTCGGCCATGGTTGTCGAGATGGATCGTCCGCCGAGCCGTTCGAGGTTCTCGCCGGTACCGTCGATCGTCAGGATCGCCGCATCGTCGAACGGGCTGGAGAGGTAAGCCTGATACGCGTGGCACAGATGATGCTCGAGGTCGAACTGTGTCTGCGTGCCCGCGAAGTAGTCGCAGAATTCCTCGTACGGCTCGAGATCTCCGGGAATCGGCCGGATGTTGTCGTGCGTCTTCACGACGAGATCGATGCCTGCCTTCTTCAGCTCCGATTCGCCTGAGACCGCTCGCAGCATCTCCGGGAACGCGTCGTAGAAATTGGCGAACGGCGGGACCTTGTCGAACCCGAACGTTTGCTTGAGCACGACCGCGAGCGCCAGGGCATACGGCGGCACCGTCGCGAGCGCGAACTTCACCCGGCTGAGTCGTTCGAGGTTCACCGCCGAGACGACTTGGCCATCTTCCACGAGACATATGGCCGAGCCGTGGCCCGAGAAGCTGAGGCCAAGCACCCTCACCGGCACGGTCTACCCACTTCCGCAAGTTGTAGCACCTCCGGTATGCTTTGGTCATGGCCGAGGCGGAGTCGGAGAGCGCTGGGGAGGCTAAGGAGATTGTTGCGATACGCACAGTAGGTCGAGTCAACGCCGTCGGCCCGACCTTGGTGAGCGTCGCTGCTCCTACCGGAATCTCCCAACGGATCACGATGACGAGCGAAACCGTCGTCGCGCGGGGTGCTCTGGGCACACCGGAGGATGTGCGCGCGGGAGATCGGATCATCGTCAAGAACCGGCCGGGCACTCAAGAGGCCGTCGAGATCGTCGTCTTGCCACCGGAAAGCCCCCACGGCGTTCCGGTGGTTGACGTCACCCCGGATTCGATGACCATCCAGAACGTCACGGGCCAACTGGTCACGATGAACACCGCCGGAGCGCGGGTCGACACGACGACGGTCGGGACCGTTAGCGAGATCACCAACGGGTCTACCATCTTCGTGCGAGCGAAGGTCGCGGATGCAGGCAAGTGGGCTGCGGTCGAGATCATCGTCTTGCCGGACGGCACCGCCTTTGGCACTTGAGCCTGATCGCAGAGCGCCACGACCGTTCGGTGTCGACACGTCCCGTAGGTCGAAACGGTGCGGGAGGGACGATCGGGATGAACGCGCCGATGATCTCACTTTCCGGCGTGCATGTGGACGAGGAGGCGGAGCGCCTCGTGCTCGAGGTCCTGCGCTCCGGACGTATCGCCCAAGGTCCAATGGTGGCGCGACTCGAGGCTGGTTTTGCGGCGTTGTGTGGCGTGCACCATGCGATCGCCGTGACGAACGGCACTGTCGCGCTCGTCGCGGCGTTGCAGGCCCTGGGAGTCGGACCAGGCGACGAGGTCGTAACTTCACCCTTCACGTTCGCCGCAACCTTGAATGCCATTCTCGAGTGCGGCGCCGTCGCCCGCTTCGCCGACATCGACCCGCGAACGTTCGTAGTCGACACTGGTGCCGTTGCCGACGCGATCACGCCCCGAACCCGCGTCCTCATGCCCGTGCACCTCTATGGTCAAGCTGCCGACATGACACGCATCGCTCCGCTAGCCGCTGATCGCGGTATCGCGCTCGTGGAAGACGCTGCGCAGGCGCATGGCGCGACCGTCGACGGCCGCGCCGTCGGCTCGTTCGGCGTGGGTTGCTTCTCGCTTTACGCGACCAAGAACGTCACGAGCGGCGAAGGCGGCATAATCACAACGGACGACCATGTGATCGCCGACACTCTGCGCGTGCTACGCAACGAGGGGATGCGCGCCCGTTATCAATACGAGCGCGTCGGCCACAACTACCGCCTCACCGATGTGCAAGCCGCGATCGCGATTCCGCAGCTTGCACATCTCACCGAGTCGAACGAGAGACGGCGGGCCAACGCCGCCCGCCTTGACCGAGGGCTTGCCGACATTCCGGGACTGCTCACGCCGATTCTTGCACCTGGCCGCACCCACGTCTTTCACCAGTACACGGTGCGCGTCACCCCGGACTGCCGCCTCGACCGCGACGAGCTCGCCCAGCGCCTCGCCGAAAATGGCGTAGAGACCGGCGTCTATTATCCGCGCGTCGTTCACGACTACGATTGCTACCGCGCGCATCCGCGAGTGGTTGCGACAGCAGTGCCCGAAGCCACACGCGCCGCGCGGGAAGTGCTGTCACTGCCGGTGCATCCGCGGCTTTCCACAAACGACGTCGATAGAGTGATCGACGTCGTTCGGAACGTGTTGAGCGAATAGCCTGCGACGTCCCGAATGGCATCGCGCGGACAGGAGTAGCGGGTGAGTCGCAAGAACGATCAATCCTTATGGGAAATCCTTCGCGCCGACGCACGTGCGAAGCAACCACGGTTTTTCGCGGCGCTGATCACAGACGCGAAGCTGTTGGCAGTCGCCCGGGGAGAGCGCTACGAGTTCCGCGGACGCGCCGACGCGATCTGCCAAGCGCTCCGCCTGATGTGGGTGAGCGACGCGTTCCTCGCGCAGGCGTTCTACCGTGCCCAGGCGCGGCTCGACGCGCTCGGGGTACCTGTGCTCCCTCGCCTTGCGCATCGCCTGGCGATGTCGACCGCCCAGGTGTGCATCGGCAGGAACGTCGTCATACATCCCGGCGTCCACCTCGGTCACGGGCAGGTCGTCATCGACGGGTTCGTCGAGATCCATCGTGGCACGGTGATCCTGCCCTTCGTCACGATTGGTCTCCGGCAGGGCAAAGTCCGCGGTCCGACAATCGGGCGCGACGTGTTCATCGGCACCGGCGCCAGGATTCTAGGACCGGTCACTGTGCACCGAGATGCACGGATCGGCGCGAATGCGGTCGTGATCGACGACGTGCCCGCTCGCGCGACCGTCGTCGGCGTGCCGGCGCGAGTCGTGGGCAAAGCCGACACGCGGTGAGACGGCATATTGACACCTCGGCGACGAGCGACGCGCGTGCATTACCTGATCGGAGTCGCTTGCGCAGTCGCCGCGCTCGCGCGTGTGGCGCTTGGCTCAGTGTGCGCGCCGCCAGAAGGCTCCCAACCAGTCGATGGGTTCGATCGGCTCGTCGACGCCATGCGCGTCGCGAAAGTCCGTGACGGCTTGGCGGCAGGGACCGTGCCCGTAGTCGTCGACGATCAGGAAGCCGCCGACTGACAAGCCGTGATACAGATTGCTGAGCGCGTCCATGGTCGACTCATACAGGTCGCCGTCGAGACGGACCACCGACCACGTGCGGTCCTTCACCGCCGGCAGCGAATCCTTGAACCACCCTTCGAGGATCTGCACCCGCTCATCGAACAGACCGTAGAGATCGAAGTTGCGTTCTACGTCCTCGCGTGAGATCGCAAGAGCTTTCGCCGTGTGGAGCCGGCTCCCGGCATCGGCCGGGTACGCATCCTCGTTCGGCGGTGGCACACCGCGGAACGAGTCGGCGGCGAAGACGATCCGTTCGCGGTCGTCGTACGCGTCGAGGATCGCGCGCATCAGGATGACGACGCCGCCGCGCCACACGCCCGTTTCGATGAGGTCGCCGGGAACGTCATCGGCGATGACGCGCTCGACGCAGTCCCGAACGTTTGCGAGACGCTTCAGGCCCACCATCGTCTGTGCGTACTGAGGCCAGTCGCGGCCGTCGGCGCGTACGCTCGCCCAATCGAAGTCTTCCCGCGCGAACTCCTTCGCGGCGGCCTCGCGAAGCTCGTCGCTGCCGCTGTAGTCGTCGGGCTCGGGATTCTCGTCCCAGCGAATGTCGAACGGTCGGTAGAGCAAGTGTGTGAGCGCGAGCTGCGTCAGGTCGATATAGCGACGGCGCAACCTCGCGATTTCGTCGCTACCGTCTCCCCGTGACGGCGCCGAGGCGCCCGGGCCGTCTTCCCCAACGTAGGCACTCACCGCGCCGAATCTACCGCGAGCTTCCGCACAGCATCCCTTTGGCACCGGCGATTCGAATGGTGATCGGTCCTCCCGCAACGTTTCGGAGCGTGTGGTCGCGCCCCCCTGTGAAGAACGTTGCCCCGAGGGTCACGGGAATCGAGACGCTCCCGGTTTCATCATCGATGAGCCGTACCTCGACCGTGCCCCGGACGACGAACGACTCTCCGGCAGGAAGTTGTCGGACGACGGGCTGGCTGACCGGAAAGCATTCTGAACCGGTTCCCTCGTCGAGCTCTTCGAGCGAGAGTCGCAGGCGGTTGGTCGCACGCTCGCGCGGCGTCGACGCACGAGCTGCCGGGATGCGGCCCGAGCGCACGCCGTCCAGCAGCCACCCGACGGTCATCGACGGTGCGTTGACGAGCTCGGGCCGAACGTCACGCGGCACTCGGCGAGCGAGGGTCATTCGCGGCAGGGAGCGCACCATCTGCTCGTAGCTCGCGAAGTACCCCTCCCCGAGGAAGTTCTTGCCGGTTGCAGCGACGTTGCCCGGCAACCCGATGAGCAGGAGGACGAGAACGAGGGGCGCAACCGCCCGCCAGCGCCGAATCAAGGCGTTGGCGGCGACAGCAAGCGGTGGGAGGAGCAACGCGACAACGATGTGGAGGTAGCGGCTCGACGCGGCGAATCGTGTGCCTATCCACGCTCGGTTGATGCCGCTCAGCAACAGGAAGCCGACCGAGCCAACGAGCATCGCCGAAATCACCGCGCCGCGACGTCGCCGTTCGCTGCTGTCGAATTGCCGCCACTCGCAGACGAGACCGGCCACCAGCATGGCCGCGAGCGCCCAACCGACGAAGGCCACCTGACCGAGCGCGTCGAACGCTCCGGTGATCCCGGTGCGAACCCAATCGATGAGTACCGACGCGTTGGTAACGGTCGCGGAGCCACCCGCATAGTGCAGCCACCATGCTGCGTACAAGACGCCGAGCGGCGCGGTGTGGAACAACGCGACACGCCATCCGCGTCTCGCGAGGGCGGCGAGACCTACGACGGCGACCATCGCCACCGCGACACCCGAGCACATGAGCGCCGCCAATCCTGCGAAGATGCCGATCCAATCGCGCCGGTCGATAGGGCCGTCATGGTCGGCGAGGAGCAGCTGTGCCAGTCCGAGCACCAGCGGCCCCGAGAACGTGATCTGGAACGCCCACAAGATGTCCTGACTGCCGGCTCCGAAGAAGACGAACAGCGAGGCCGCCACGGTAGAGATCCACGGACCGACACCGGCCCTTCGCATGATTGCCCGAAGCAGGGCGGCCGCGGTCAAGTGCAACCCGATGGGGAGTACCTGGTAGGGCACGTAGCTGCGTAGCCCGACGAAGAAATACAAACCGCGGAAGACGACGAGTGGGAGCGCGACCAAGTGGCCGCCGTGCTGGCGCAGCAAGTCGTGCGCGTTGATGCTGCGGCCCGAGAGGAAGTCCCAGTCGTCGCGGAAGAACCAGATCTTGTGACCGGCGACGAGATAGAAGAAGAACCCCGCCATCTCGATGACAACGAACGCGGCCGCGGCGGCCCGGGCCGGGTCGGTGATGACCGCGCGCACCCGCGACGTGAGGGCGACATCTTGCTCGGTCACGGCTTTGAAGATTATCGGCAACTCAAGAGGACGACATCAGGAGACAGCTGCACGCGCGCAGAAGTGCGGCGTACCGGGCGAAGTTCTGGTTCTCGTCGAGAGGTAGTCGCGTTGACAGGATAGCTTTGGACGAGACAGTGTCACGGTGTCCTGAACGGAGGCGCGGACAGTCATGCCCGGGTTAGCGAACAACAAGCACGCCGGCAAGACCAACGAACTTCGCTTCTTCTTCGTCCATATGATGAAGACGGGCGGGACATCGTTCGCGTTCCAGCTCCGGAAGCAGTTCCAGCCGCGCGAGGTCTACCCGAGCGTCGGCTTCGACCTGCGCGACGAAGCCGACGTCGCCGGCTACGTCAGCATCTCGCGGCTGCTTAGGCTCTCGCCGGAGCGCCGCGCCGATATCCGCGTCTATACCGGGCACTTTCCGTTCGTGGCGTCCGAGTTGTTGGACCTCGACCTCGTGAACCTCACGTTGTTGCGCGATCCCGTCGACCGAACGATCTCGCTCCTGAAGCACTTCAAACGCGTGTCTAAGCGCTACCACTCGAAGGCGCTCGAGGAGATCTACGACGATCCTTTCGTGTTTGCGCACTTCATCGAGAATCACCAGACGAGGCTGTTCTCGGTGACGGCCGAGGACAAACCCGAGGCGTTCGGAAGCACCATGAGCTACTGGACCACGGCTTCATTGCTCGGCCTCGGCAAGCCGTCGTTCGACACCGAAGCGCAGGACGGGATCGACCGCGAGCGCGCGATCGCAGCTGCGGAGGCGTCAACCGTAGACGCGCGACGCTTCGAGGTGGCGAAGGCACAGCTGGCGAGAGTCGATGTAATCGGCTTCAGTGAGCAGTACGACGAGTTCATCGACGAGCTCCGGCATCGCTTCGGATGGTGGCCGTCCGGCATCGACACCAAGGGGAAAGCGAACCTCAGCCGGGAGGCGTGGGAGGCATCGGCCGCGCTTCGCCGACGAATCGCCGCCGACAACGCGTTCGACGTCCAGCTCTATGAATACGCCAAGCAGCTCGTTGATCGGCGTCGACCACCCACCATCGCGACCACCTCGTCGCCGTCAGAACGCGCCGGGCCGCGCCGGCCGCATCCCGCGCCCCGCACGGCTCATGCCGCGTCTCCGGGCCATGCGATGCCGGACGCGCGTCCCGATCGTCGAGATCGGCTACGCGCCGAGATTCGAGCGAAGCACCCCGGATTCTTCGAGGCGCTCGTCGCCGATGCGAAGATCACGGCCAGCTACCGCTCCGAAAGGGCCGAGTTCCGCGGCCGCGCCGACGCGCTCATCCAAGCGCTCCGGTTGATGTACGTGAGCGATGCCTTCCTTGCCCAAGCGCTCTACAGGGCAAAGGCACGTCTTCAGACACTCGGTGTTCCGGTGCTCCCGCGGATCGCACACCGTCTCGCGATGATGACCGCCCAGATCTCCATCGGTGATCCGGTCGTCGTCCGTCCGGGCGTGTACATCGCTCACGGGCAGGTCGTGATCGACGGATTCGTCGAGATACACCGCGGCGTCGTCATTTTTCCCTGGGTCACGATCGGTCTACGCGCCGGAGACGTCCGTGGCCCGACGATCGGACGCGACGTGCACATCGGCACCGGAGCAAAGGTGATCGGGCCGGTCACGGTTCATCGCAGCGCACGGATCGGCGCGAACGCCGTCGTCGTCACCGATATCGCCGCACGCACGACGGTAGTCGGCGCTCCCGCGCGGCCCGTTCGCGACGTCGCAACGCCTTGAGGTGGGGATCGGGCGTTATCTGATCGGCGCCGTTTGCGGTGGGGCGGCCTTCGCTCCGCTGGCGCTTGGCGCACGATCGCTCCGCAGGCGATATTTCCCGCATCTCTTCGGTGCGCCGGCCGTGTTGGCGGAGATCGTCATCGGCCTCGCCCTCGTCGTCTGCGTGTCCGAACTCCTCGGCAGCGTAGGCCTGTTCCGGTTGGCGCCGATCGTCGCGGCGTTCGCCTGCTCGGGTGTGGTCGCCTGGCGGCTCGCAGGGAGCGCAACGATTGACCCGTCACCAGACGCGACCGAGCGCAAGAACGTCGTGCAGCTCGGTCGCTCGGAACGCTGGGCCGCGCTGGGCGCAATCGCCGTGGTCGCCGCCGAATGGACCACGCGCGCGGCCGATTCGCTGCAGCACGGGATGGGCGCGACGGCGGACACACTCTGGTATCACATGCCGGTCGCAGCTCGGTTCGTCGAAACCGGATGGACGTCGCGGTTGCACTTCTCCGACGGCAACTCGCTGACCGTGTTCTACCCGGCGACATCGGAGCTCGTCCACGCGCTGGGAATCATGTTTGTCGGCAACGACGTGCTGTCGCCGCTTCTGAACCTCTTCTGGCTCGCGCTCGCGCTCCTCGCCGCGTGGTGCATCGGCAGACCGTTCGGCGTCGCGCCCTTGACCGTGATGGGTATCGCGGCAGTGCTGGCAACCCCGGAGCTCGTACTCGACGACGCCGGGAGCGCACTGAACGACGTGGTCGGCGTCGCATTGTTGCTTGCCGCCGTTGCCCTCCTCGTCGACGCGAAGGCATCCGACGATCGAGCACTGCGACAAGGGCCATTCGTATGCGCCGCGTTGGCTGCGGGACTTGCGCTGGGCACGAAGTTCACCCTCATCCCGGCGGTCGGAGCGCTCAGCATCGCGGCGCTCTGCTTGCCGCCACGCGGAAAGCGGGCGCGGCAGGCCGGGTTGTGGGGCGCGGCCGTCGCGCTCACCGGTGGCTATTGGTACCTCCGCAACCTGGTGGCAACCGGCAACCCGTTGCCATCGTTGCGCCTCGGCGTCGGTCCGGTGCGCCTCCCGAGCCTGCCGTTCCTGGGAGCGTCGAGAGTGGCCGACTACATGTTCGACCATGACGCCTGGAACACCTACCTCTTACCGGGCTTGCGTGAAGCCCTCGGCCCCGCGTGGTGGGCCGTGCTCCTGCTCGCGGGCGTCGGATGCGCGCTGGGAGCCGCCTTCGGTAGAAGCCGGGTCGTGCGGGTCGTCGCGGTCGTCGGTTTGGCGAGCTTCGTCGCGTTCCTCTACAGCCCGCAGATCCTCGGCATCGGACGCGCGCCGATCTACTTCGTCGTCAACGTGCGCTACGTCGCGCCTGCACTCATCGTCGGTATCGCGATCCTGACGATCGTCACCCCGCGGTTCGGCCGTCTCGGCGTGTTGGCGTTGCTCGGCGCCTTCGGCGCCGTTCTTGTCGCAACGCAGTTCGACCGGAGCATCTGACACAACGCAGGAACCTTCATCGCGCAGCCCACCCACGGTTCGTCGCCACGCGTGTGGGGCGTCGTCATCGGGATCTCGACCATGATCGCGGGCGTTGGATTGCGATCCCAGGCGCGTCGAGCGCGGCGATCCCGGGCGTTTGCCCTCGCATCGGTGTGCGTCATCCTTGCTGCGCTCTTGGCGGTGGGCTTTCCGCTCGAGCAGTCGTACCTGTCCAACCGCTACCGGAATGCTTTGGCGATGCCGCGCATCTATCGTTGGGCGGCGGATACGCATGGCGAGCGGATCGCGATTGTCGATTTCTTCGCTCAATATCCGCTCTACGGCAAGGACCTCTCGAATCACGTGCAATATGTTGCGCACAGAGGGCGAGACCGGCGGTCGTCGCGTATCGCGGATTGCAGCGCGTGGCGGCAGGCGATCAACGACGGACAGTACGACTACGTCGTCGCGACGAACCCCGGGTTCCCTTTTCCGTCGAGACAACCCGCGCTCGAAGCCAACTGGACGCGCTCCGACCCAGCTGCGATCCTCCTCATCAGTGAGTCGACGGACTTCGGTGCGCACGCGTGGCTCTTCAAGATCGACGGCCGGCTGGATCCTGCGGGCTGCGCCGCGCGATGACAAGCCGCAGGCGGGCCTGGGTCGCGTCCAAGAGCGTCGGCGTCCCGCCGCGGTAGGCTCGGGGCGGTGCGTGCACGGAGGGAAACGCTCTGATTTCATTTCGTCGAGACGGGACACCTCGTAGCTTCGCGAAGGCGCTTACCGCGGCCGAAACCTTGGTGCAGCACGGTCGCCGACTGGAGGCCATCGATGTGCTCACCGCCGCGAATCGTTCGGCGCGGAACGACGAGATCGAACAGCAACTCGTCCGTCTCCGCCACGACGCCTTCGGCGAACTGAATGCCGGCCCCGGCCTCGCCGCTTGGCCTCCCGAAGCACCCGATCTTTTCCCCGCTACGAACTTCCCCGAAGTTCAGGCCGGCAACTTCACCGCCGAGACGCTTCGCGCCGGCATTCTTCGTCATGGCTGCCTCGCCGTACGCGGGCTCGTTCCCCCGAAGCGGGTCACGCAGCTGGCGGACGACATCGAGGCCGCGGTGACCGCGTGCGCGGCTTGGGAGAGCGACCCCGCCGCCGAAACCGCGCCGTGGTTCGTGCCGTTGGACGTCGGCCGCCGCTCGACCCTGGGGGTCGAGCGGAAGTGGGTCACCCGCGGCGGGGGTGTGTGGGCGGTCGACTCGCCGCGAGCGATGTTCGACGTCCTCGAGACGTTCGCCGAGATCGGGCTCGACGGTCCGCTGACGGGCTACCTCGGCGAGCGCCCGGCGCTATCGGTGAAGAAGTGGACGCTGCGCCGGGTGCCCATCACGTCAGGCACGAATTGGCACCAGGACGGCGCGTTTCTCGGGCAGGATATCCGTACCGTCAACTTCTGGCTCACGCTGTCTCATTGCGGAGATGACGCGCCCGGGCTCGACGTCGTTCCCCGTCGCATGGACCGCATTCTGCCGACTGGCACCGACGGCGCCATGTTCGACTGGTCGGTGGGCGATCGGCTCGTGCAACAGGTCGCCGAAGACACATCGATCCTGCGGCCGATTTTCGAACCCGGCGACGCGTTGTTCTTCGACGAACGCTTCCTGCACCGAACGGCGGTGAGCGAAACGATGACGCGCGAGCGGTATGCGATCGAGTCGTGGTTCTTCGCGCCGTCCCACTATCCAGACGACCAACTCCCATTGGTATTCTGAGCCCCCGTGGTGACGGGGACGCTTGCTACGGTTTGCGCGTGTTCGTACAGGAGACTGCGATCGTCGAGCCGGGCGCGTTGGTCGGTGAGGGCACGCGCGTGTGGCACCACGCGCACATCCGTGAAGGGGCGGTCATCGGTCGCGACTGCAGTCTCGCGAAGAACGTGTTCGTCGACGCGGGCGTCCGGATCGGCGATCGCGTGAGGATCCAGAACAACGTGTCGGTCTACGCGGGGGTGACGCTCGCCGACGACGTGTTCGTCGGACCCAGCGCCGTGTTCACGAACGATCGTCATCCCCGCTCCCACGCGTTCGCGTGGGAGATGGCATCAACGCACGTGCGGCGGGGCGCGTCGATCGGCGCGAACGCCACGGTCGTCTGCCCGATCGAGATCGGCGAGTGGGCCATGGTGGGTGCCGGAGCAGTGGTCACGCGGGACGTGTCCGCTCATCAGCTCGTTCTCGGGCATCCGGCCCGGCCCGCCGGCTGGTGCTGTTGGTGTGGGCGGATCGTTTCGCGCGATCGGGACCGCCCGAACGACGCGGTCTGCGAGTGCGGACTCCGGCTGGGTGCCACGCGCTGACGTACGGAGTTGACGGGAGCGTCAGTCGTAGCCGAACTTCTCCAGCGTCGGCCGCATCATTTCCTCCAGGCGCATCCGTTCATCCAGGGAAAAGCGCTCACGCCACAGACCCGGACTGGCGGCACGGAGAAACTTGCCCGTGCCTTTGGCCGAGTCGGGATAGTTCGAGAACTGCATGTCTTCGGCAACTTGCTCGACCTGATCCAGAAGGTCGTCTCGACCGAGCCAGCGGACGATCCGCCGGAGCTCCGTTTCCGCCTCGGCGTTCAGCGACTCATATTTCACCAGGAGCCGCAACGAAGGCGGATGAAGGCCGAAAGCCCGGTGTACTGCTTCGATGCTTCGCACCCACATTTGCGAGTGATGTTCTATGGCTCGCTCGCGCGTCGGCGCGCCTTCGATCCGGGCGCCGAGCGTCTTCGTGATCCACCCGTCGGCTTCGCCATCCAGAAGGGAGTCAACGACATCGCGACCGTCGCGTATGAGGAAGAGCAGCCGAGAGCGCGGGAGTGTCCGTAGCAGCACTGGAGCGCCTACTGAGCCCCATGGGTCTTTCACGATGATCGGATCGGCGGGACGACCGGACGTGGCCTCGTGCCGTCGCGCCTCCAGTCGGAATCGATCAACCAGCAGCGTTCTCAGCGGAGGTTCCCAAGCCTCCACGGCGTCCTCTGCGAAGAAGTAGTCGCTGCGATGAGTCATGGAATCGATCAGGAGCGGATCCTCGGACACCGGGACGCCGAGCAGCCCTCCAACCGACAGACCAAGGTGCGCTCCAATCAGCGGTTCCCTGACCTGCGCACCGCCGGTCAGCCGCGCGAGCAACTGCAGGAGCCATGTGCTACCCGATCGAGGCGAGCCGAGCAGCCAGACGATCCGCGACTCGATTTCGCGTGAGTCGTTCAGCCGCGCTCGCCGCGAGCGAATCACTCGACCCGTCTCGGCATGGCATGCGTCTCCGCCACGAGCACCGTCGTCATCGTTCGTCGAGGCGCGGTGACACCGACGGCGCGCCCTCCAGAGTCCTTCTCGATCGCTCGAATGATGCCCGCTCTGGAGCGCTCCGTCCACCCACGACGGACCTTGGTCTGAGCGTCGGCAAGCGGAATTGCATCAGCAGACCGGTAATCTCGTGTCGCTTGACGGTAGGTGCTGACGGGTGACGGACGTCGACGATGGTGACCGCGCTCTGACGCGATGGCGCCTTCCGCGGAACCGAGTACGCAACGTCGTTTGCATCGGCGATTCGATCACGTACGACCGCGCCATGCTCAAAACCGGCATCAGTCGCAATTGGGTGGAGCAGCTGGCGACTGCGCTCGGGGACCTCACCGGCGCGAAACTGGGAGACGGATTTCGCGGTCTGTGGCGCGATGAGTGGAAGCGCAGCGGAGCGTGGAAGCAGGCAGCTACGAGCGATGCGTTCGACGTCGCGCCGTTTCGGCAAGGCTATTTCAGCTCCGGAAAAACTGCCGACAACGTCGTGTGGACGAAGCCCGCGTCGATGGTTGCGGCCGCCTTCGACCTCTACTGGTTCCAGATGCCGGGTATCGGAGATTGGCAGTACCGGGTCGATGACGGCGCGTGGCGAAACGTCGGTGCGCCGCCCGGCGCTCCGGACAACAAGCTGCACAGGTTGTTCGTCGGGCAGCACGTACGGAGGCGAGTCGAGATCCGCGGACACGACGGCGACAACCCGTGCGTCGCGTCGATCGTCGGTATCAGGCCCTATTCGATGACTTCGCAGGCGTCGGCGGGCACGCTGGTCCACAATCTTGGGCACGCTCACCAGATGCTTGCCGGATTTTGTCGACCGTCGGCAGGCGATCCGCTCGCCATGCTCGACGATATTCGCCCTGACCTGATCTCCGTGTTCTTCACGAACGATGTACGCCTGCATGACTCAGAACACTTCGGGAAATTGTTGCGCGGCCTCATCGAGAGAGTCGCGTCATACGCTGATGTCTTGCTGATCAGCCCCTATGAGCAGCGACCGCCC